>NZ_KV817303.1:0-79031 GCF_001814615.1 Streptococcus sp. HMSC078H12
CGGAGCGAAACGGACTTAAAGTCACAAAAATATAAAAACCATCGAACATGACATTCGATGGTTTTTTCATATGACTTAAAGATAGTTAAACCCTAGAAGAATCAGCAATAGTAACAGGTAGGTTAAAAGGGCTGTAGAACGCCAACCTTTACTAAATAAGCGACTTTCAACCTTATTGGCCAAAAAGATAGCTGCAAGAGCACCTCCAACTAAACCACCAAGATGGCCTGTAATCCCAACACTAGGTGTAAACAGGTTGAAGATTAAGTTTATGACAATCAAAGCCAAGTAATTGCGACCTAACTGATTAAGCAAAGGACTATGACTATAGTAGCCAAGAATCACAACAGCCGCAAAAAGTCCAAACAAGGATGTCGAAGCACCAGCTGCAATAACATTAGGCGTAAAAAGTAAGGTAAAGGCATTTCCCATAACACCAGCTAACAAATAGAGCCCTAGAAAACGTAGAGTCCCAAAAATCTGCTCAGCCATTTTCCCCATAAAGTAAAGGGCAAGCATATTAAATAGAAAATGCTCAACACCTATATGCACAAAAATTGGTGTTACAAGACGCCAGAGGTTCAGTGGGCTGTACTGAACAAAAGCACCATACATAGCCCCCATCTTAAAGAGGCTCAAAGGCGAGGTCGCTTGAAAGCCGTTTAAGAGATATTGACAGATAAAAGTCAACGTCGTAAGCCCCAACAATAGATAGGTTGCTGGGTATTTCTTCCACTCATTTATTTGCATGTGACGACCTCCTTAACAGGAATATCATAGCTGTCTGGTTGAAAATCATGTTTCTGGCAAGGATAAACCGTACTAACGGTCTCCCCTTCAAAATCAGACAAATAGCGGTCATAGTAACCTGCTCCGTAACCAATGCGATAGCCTTCATCATTGAAAACTACTCCTGGCACATGAATCAAATCAATCTCTGATTTTTCCACAGCCAAATCAGACGCAGGTTCCATCAAGCCAAAAGAAGTTGCAACAAGATTATCTGGATCATAATCCACAAAAATCATTCGACCTTGTTTATATGTTTTAGGAATCAAAAGTCGTTTACCATCCTTTAAAGCCTGATTGATTAAAAGACTGGTATCATATTCATGAGGAAAAGACAAATAAGTTGCAATCACCTGGGCATCTTTATAAGCAGGTAAGGCAATCAATTGCTCCAAAAGATATTTATCTATCTTAGCCTTAGTCTCAGGATCTTGTGAAGTTAACTGAGCCAAGACTGTTTTTCTAAGTTCATTTTTCATAGGTTTATCATATCAAAAAAGCTACCAAAAGTCAGACTTGGTAGATTTTTTAGCTGTATCAACTAAGGTTAGGCTTCTGCCTTGTGTTTAAGGAATTTTCCAATTTCAGCCACTGCAAAAGCGAGGGCATCTTCATTTGGACTCATCTTAGGATGGTGAAGTGCATATGGCGTGTCAATTCCCAACCAGAACATGACACCAGGAACCTTACTAAGCAAATAACCAAAGTCCTCTCCAGTCATAGCTGGTGGACAATCAATCAGGTTAACCTCTGGGCTAGCATCAAAGAAAGCCATCAACTCTTTGGCCAAGGCTGGATTATTTTCCACAGGAAGATAACCACCTTGTTTCAACATGATATCCACTTCCATACCAAAGCTAGCTGCTACGCCCTCTGCAATCTGGCGCACGCGCTTCTGGATAAGGAGACTCATTTCCTGAGTAAGGGTACGAATAGTTCCATAAACCTCTGCAGTTTCAGCGATAACATTGTTAGTAGTTCCTGCATGGAAAGAACCAAAGGTAACTACCCCACCCTGGATAGGGTCAACATTACGACTGACAATTGTTTGCACCTGAGTAATAAAGTAAGAAGCTGCTACAAGGGCATCATTGGCCTCATGTGGAAAGGCAGCATGTCCACCTTTCCCCTTGAAAGTAACGAGGACTTCACAAGTCCCAGCAAAAAGGGTGCTTGTGTTAGTCGCAATATCACCTACCTTGAAATCCGGACGGACGTGGAGCCCATAGAACTCATCTGGCAACCAATCTCCAAAGGCACCGTCCTCATACATAAGCATACCACCAGCTTCATTTTCTTCAGCTGGTTGGAAGAGGAAGAGCATGTTATTTTTAGGCTGTACTTGAAGCATCTGATCCAAAAGACCAAGTGCCGTAGTCATGTGCATATCGTGTCCACAAGCATGCATACGACCTTCATGAGTAGACTTGAAGTCAAGACCTGTTTCCTCTACGATTGGGAGACCATCAATATCTGTACGCCAACCAATAGTCTTTTCAGGAGCATGCCCGTGAAGATAGACAAGAATCCCTGTACGCCAAGTACGTTGCTCCACAAAGTCCTTACCTTCAGTCATTTCAGCAATACGCTCTAAGAGATAAGCCTGAGTTTTAAATTCTTCCAAACCAATTTCAGGAATTTGGTGAAGGTCTCGTCTGATTTTAATTAAATCAAGTGTCATGTTTTTATCCTTTTTATTTGTCTTATTTTATAGAGAATCTAGAAATAGAGGCCCTACAGGCCTCTACTATCAATATGTTACAAGTTACGCAAAGCGTCTTCAAGTGCTGTTTTTTGTTGTGTTTTTTCATCGATTTCCTTGATGATACGAGCTGGAACACCAGCTACAACCACATTTTCAGGAACATCTTGAGTAACGATAGCTCCAGCAGCAACGACTGAACCGTTACCAACTTGAACACCTTCAATAACAACAGCATTGGCACCAACAAGAACGTTGTCACCGATACGAACTGGGTCTGCTGAAGCTGGTTCAATCACACCAGCAAGGACCGCACCTGCACCGATGTGGCTGTTTTTACCAACAGTAGCACGACCACCAAGGATAGCACCCATATCAATCATAGTACCAGCACCAATTTCAGCACCGATATTGATTACAGCACCCATCATAACGACAGCATTGTCTTCGATAGTTACTTGGTCACGGATAATAGCACCTGGTTCGATACGTGCATTAAGGTGACGTTTATCAAGCAATGGAACAGCTGAGTTACGGCCATCTTGTTCCACAACATAGTCCTTGTTTTCAGTCAAATTCGCAAGAAGTGGTTCGATATCTTTCCAATCTCCGAAAAGAACGTTACCAAGTTTAGTGACAGAAGCTGGAACAGCAGTTGCCAATTCCCCTTCAAAAGTTACCTTAACATTCGTTTTCTTTTCAGCATTACCGATAAAAGCGATAATTTCTTGTGCAGACATTTTTTGTGCAGTCATGAGATTCTCCATTCACATAAAGTTAGGAATTATTATACCAAAAATTCTGATAATTGTCTTTGCTTTTGCCAAATACAGTGTATTTTTATGTAAAATTGGTCTTTAGAGCTTCTATATCAGTAATCACTCGGTCTGGCTTGATTGGGGAATTCTCCAACTCTCGAGGAGAATAAGGGAAGGTATTCAGCAAAATACCATCGATCCCAACTGCTTCAGCCACAGCAATATCAGTCGTTAAGTCATTTCCAACCATGACAGTCTCAGACGGGTTTAACCCATGATCATCCAAAACTTGCTTTAAAAATTCAGGTTGAGGCTTACAGATACCGGCATCCGAAGACAAGTAAATAGCATCAAAATAAGGTCTTAAAGCCATTAAATCAATCTCAGCGTTAGTAAAGGCTGCTTGAGCATTAGACAAGAGATAAATCCGACAGCCCTGCTCTTTTAGAAAGGCTAGCACCTCCTTGGTATGGGGATAAGCCGTCACATGTTTGCGAGATAAGACGCGAAAGACCATTGCTATCAATTGTCCCCAATCTTCCGGCTGATTAGAACTACTAGACTGAGGCCGAGCATCTACATAAAGCTGGTTAAAAATGTGGGCTAAGTCAATTTCTGGATAAGCAACACCTTTGAGCTCTATTAACTCCTTACGGGCCTGATCCACGCGCTTAGCATAAGCCTTTTTAAGAGCCTCACCCTCATAAGCCGCTCCATAAGCTTGATATAGCTGGCCTAGTTTATCCCATAACACAGGATCCTTCTCATCGGTTAAGATATCAACCAAGGTACCATAAAAATCAAAAATGTAGTTCCTATAGGCTCTATTTTTCATCGCTTTTTACCCAATACTGAAACTTTCTTACTTATTGCTCTCATCATACACCTTTTAGGAAGACCAAACAAGCTAACTGAGACATTTTCCCATCAAAAAATCCCAACGACTGTTAGGATTGCTTATCATCTCTAATACGACCAATCAGCAGTTCTCCTGCAACGGTTAATTGCGTCACTGAAGTCAAGTCCAAAGTCTCCTTATTGGCATGAAAGAAAAGAGGTGTCATCTCAGCAAATGTTTGAACATGCTCTGATGGCATAGACCAAGTCTTAGCAATCGTCACACGCTCTAAAAGGTCACAGGACTCTTGAAAATGTTCCAGAACATCCTGGTTCGAATAAGCCTGCGCCTCCGGTAACAATTGGCGAAACTCTTTAAGATGATCCTCATGAGGAATAACCTTAAAAATCAAGCCATGATCAGACAAAAGTCGTCCAAATTCTTGATAATTAGCTGGTGAAAAAATATCTAAAATCACATCAATACTGTGTTCACGTAAAGGCAACTGAGCCAAATCTCCAACAAACCAAGCTACATTTTTCCGAGGATTTTGACGAGCCGCAAGAAGGATAGAATCCTTAGACAAATCAAAGGCCATGAAATCCTTGTCAAACTCTTGAGCCAACTGACGGCTATAATAGCCCTCACCACAAGCAACATCTAGAACGTGCGAGTGTCCAGGAAGGTCACGCAAGCGCTCTGAAATCACCTCCAGGATAGGATCGTAATAGCCTGCTACAAGAATCTGACTCCTCTTTTCAAAAGAAGCCATATCATAGTGCTTATCTCCCTTAGTCTGTCTCAAAAAATTGACAAAGCCCTGCTTGGCGATATTAAAGGTATGCCTATTCTGACAAACCAAGCTAGACAAATCCAAATGCATTGGCGCCTGACAGATAGGACACGCAAAAAGACTCTCTTGATCTTTAAAAACACTAAATTTGGCCATAAATCCTCCTTAACACAAAAAAAGAGCACACACCTGAAATCGCTTAGGGCTGCTGGATTCCTCCCCTGACCCGCTTCACGCACAGATGTTGCTCCGAAAAATATTATACCATAAATTGAAGTGATTGCAAGTAGAGAACTTATGATAAGACTAGCTAGACCTACCCCTATCAATCCCTATTATCTTCTTCTGTCAGTATAAACTTCGATAAAACATAAGACTTACCATGGTGACATTTATGTCACTACTTTTTTATTTCTCGACACCTTATAATAAATCCATAGCTTGAGGAAAGCACCAAAAGCTAGTGACATGGCTGACTTTATTTAAAGGAGAAGTCATGTTTAACATATCTCTTAACTCGTGGTGAGAGGGTATGAGATTTAAAAACTCACCAAAAATAAAAAAAGGAGAATGACAATGATTAATAAAGAAATGAAGGCAGCTGACCTAGCCTCAGTAACAGGAGGCGGATGGAAGACCAACCTCGCCATTGGAGGGCTCTGCCTAGCTTCAGGACCTATTGGAACTATGGTATGCCTTGGAGCCTACAATGGCTATATGGACTCTGCACGATAAAAGAAAGGATATATGAACAATGACTAAGACCATTAACAATCGTAAAAACATGACTACTCAAGAACTTGAAGCTGTATCAGGTGGAGTGGTTCCTTGGGCCGCTATTTCTGTTGGCATGGCTGCTGCAAAACTAACTTATGATCTTAGCTATGCCGCAGGTAAATCTTTCTATAACCTCACTCACTAACTAACAGAACTCGGCTGACATCTCAAAGATTTTGAGGATGATAACTCATGAAACATATAAACAATCAAACAAATGATACTACTGCTAATCAATCACCTAAAACGAATAATTATTTACTCGTAAAAATAGCTTTAGCTGGAATTATCAGTAGCCTACTTCTGATACTCCTAATCAACATTATCTTTCATGTACGATTAGGAACACCAATTATTGATACTAATTTGAAGTCCGCTTTTGGTACTCTGATTCTCTTTATGCCTATTTTTCTTTTAACAAGAGAGAAAGAAAAAAATAAAGCATAGAAAGAGTGACCTAAATTGCCTTCAGGAAAACAAAAATACTCTTCTTCCATTAAAAAGTGCAAGTCCCTTTGGACTTGCACTTTTGTTTACATATCTTGCCTTGTTTCCAATTTAGCCAATCGTTTGGCTTCTTTTTTACGTTCACGACTCTGACGGAAAAAGTCTTGCATAATCTTAGCACACTCTTCCTCCATGACACCAGTCTCTACTTCTACACGATGGTTGAGACGCTCATCTCTTAGGATATCGTATAGGCTACCCGCACCACCAAACTTTTGATTGCTTGCTCCATAGATCACTTTAGGAATACGAGCCAAGCCAATTGCCCCACTACACATGACACAGGGTTCGATGGTTACAAAGAGGGTACAATCTAACAAACGCCAATTGCCCACAGTCCTATTAGCCTCTTGAATAGCCATGACCTCCGCATGCATGATAGCTTGATTGAGCTCCTCACGTGCATTGTGCCCACGACCTATGACTTCGCCATCTTTAACGATGACACAGCCAATTGGAATCTCTGCTTTATCTAGAGATTTTTCGGCCTCCTTAAGAGCTTCAGACATAAAAAAGTCTTTCTCTTCTTGGGTAAAGTCAAGCATTAGTGTCACTCCCGTTCCAAGATTTGCGAGACAATATCTCACTTAGTCCTTCTATTATAGCATAAGAAAAGAAATACCGAAGACCTCCATTTTAAAGGACACAAAAAAAGCTAAGACGAATCATCCTAGCTTCAAACACATTAGTCTGGTGAGTCTTAGGAATCACACCAATGTGTTCCCCCAAGGCTAGACGAAAAGTCAACGACCGCTTAACATCCTAATTCATATGTCAGTCGGAGTGTCATAGTCAATTGTCTGTGAAATCATTATATAGGCCTAAGGCCTCACAACGATAAACAAAAATGCAACTGTCTCAAACAATTGCAAGGATAGCGTTATAGTTGTGATATTTCACACTTTCCTTCCAAACAAATAATGCCTACTATAAAAGTAACTTTTATAGCTTTTTCCTTACCCACCTATAGTTTATCATGAAACCTCTATCATTTAATTTAAAAATCGGTAATAAAACAATGATATACATTAGAAACAACTGTTAATTGTATGCATTCTTTTGAATATTTTGCTTAACACTTAAAATGTTGGTATATCAACCTTTTAGAGCTTCATAAACTATTTTTTCTAGTCTATCTACACTATTAAACACCTATCATCCTAAGTCTTATCTAATTTTACTGTTTATTAGTCTAACAAGTGTTTAATATTTTATCTCCAACAATTCTTTAAAACAAGGTATGGAACAAGATAATGATTTTTTAGAGAGGTTGCTTCAAAGATAGGAGACCTAGATAGCTAGTCAAAGGATAAACTAGAAGGGAAGTTCTTCTTCCAAGACGAGGTCAGCCAAGTCATTATCAGGATTATTTTCCCTAACAGCACGCTGAGCACGACTCTCCAGAAGCTGGAAAGAGGAACAAAGCACTTCAGTAACGTAATGGGTTTGACCATCCTTATCGTACTTACGGGTACGAAGCTCCCCATCAAGAGAAATTAAACTCCCCTTGCTAGCATAAGATACTAAGGTCTCAGCCAAACGCCCCCAGACAACCACTGTAATAAAGTCAGCCTCACGCTCACCATTTTGCGTCTTATAGCGACGATTAACCGCAACTGTAACACGTGTAAAAGACCTATCGCTAGCAGTCTTAACCATTTCAGGAGTCGCCGTCAAACGTCCAATTAAAATAACTTTGTTATACATTTTTTTACCTCCACCTATCTATTCGTAAGCGGAAGTAAAAAAATAACTGATTACAAAAAAAGAAGCAACAATTATTGCTCCTTCTACTATTTAACCTTTCCAGTGTTTAGCTGGATCAAAAGCCTCTCCGACTACTGCTGAATCATCAAGTTCAATAATACCACGTTTTTGTGGGGCATTTGGAAGTGCCAACTCACGTGGGGCGCACATCATACCATAACTATCTTCACCACGAAGTTTTCCTGGGAAGATAAGGGCACCGCTAGGCATCATAGCACCAGGAAGAGCTACAATAGTTTTAAGCCCAAGCGCTGCGTTTGGTGCTCCTGCAACGATTTGGACCTTCTTATCACCGATGTTCACTTGGCAGATGTTAAGGTGATCGCTATCTGGATGTGGAACCATTTCATCAATTTGTCCAACCACAAAGACTGGTCCTTGTGTGTTTTCCAAACGCTCTTCAAAGCCCTCTTTAGCCAATTCCTCGTTCAAGACAGCTACATCTTGGTCTGACAAGAAAACTTGACCATTACCTTCGATATTAATGAGGCTTGATGCTTCAAAAATATTCCAAGCAAGAGTCTTACCTGTTTCATCAGCTGTGACACGCGCCACTTTACCTTTACGTTCTACGCTACGTTTGATGTCCTTAGTATCTTCCAAGATAACCAACAAAACGTCGCCAACTTGTTCCTTATTGTATGCAAAAATCATGGGTTCTCCTTCAATAGTTCTTTTATAGATTTTAAAATCGACTGACATGCCAAGAATCGTCATTACTACCATAGCGATAACTAATCTTGTCAATTTTCCAGTCACTCTCTGTTAATTTTACGATAAATTGTTTATGGTACCAAAAGTCATTCCCATAAGAAAATTCGAGAAACATCTTAGCCTTACTCTTCATAATAAACTTAACTCGACAGGGCTCTAACACAAAATCATAGGTGCCCGGAGAACCAAAAGAAGCTGAAAAACCTCTTTTATAACAGTTATCAGTCAAGTGTTTTTGAGCTAAAGGAGTCAACTTCACTTTAAATTCATCAAATAACTCCATTTCTCCAGGAATAGTTTGATGTGTAGGAAGATTATTTTCCTTTTTGTAGGTGTTTATTTCTTGGTGTTTTAGGAAGATATCACTTTCAATTTTGGAATGCTCTACTAAAATTTGGCATAATTCTTCGATAATCTCCTCATTTTTTTCTGTCAGATACTTTTCTTTAGTTTCTGAAATATCAAGAGAGATATTAGGAAAGTGATTGATTTTCATCTTTTAAATCTCCGACAAAAAGGCATTGATTTCTTCTTTGGTTTTACGAGCTTTATTGACCAAGCGTCCCAATTCCTGACCTTTCTGAGTCACGACAAAACTTGGAATACCAAAGATATTCCAAGTTTGTGCCAAAGCCATATAATCATCACGGTTAACACGCACAAAGGTCATATCTGGATGGAGGGCTTCAATTTCAGGCATAACGGGATAGATGAACTGGCAGTCTGGACACCAATCAGCAGTGAAAAAGAAAACCACCTTTTGATCACTTTCAACATAGCTTGCCAATTCTTCAAGATTCTTAGGAATAATCATGCCTGCTCCTCCTCATAGGTCAAGATATCCTCTGCATAAACAAAGCTATAGGCACGTCCATCCTCTAAGACGATACCTCCTGTAAGCTCTGGATTCTCCTTATCAGTGGGATTTGTATAAAGGACTGCAATGGTCCCCAGGTGAGATAATTCTTGTCTAATATCTTGGATTAATGCAGCCTTCTTCATTTCTGCACGTGACTGTCTATACTTCTCTGCCATTGCCAAGAGACCTAAAGCTCCTACGCCTCCAGCAAACAAGGCCAATGTTTTACGTTTCATAAGAAACATTTTACCATAATTTTAGACGAATGGGGAGAGGCTACCTATCTCTTGAGAATCGTGCTAAAATAGTAGAAAGTACTACTCAAGGAGGATTTTATGACTACCCTATTTGACAAAATTAAAGAAGTAACCGAGCTCAGTGCTACTTCAGGCTTTGAAGCTCCTGTACGCGACTACCTTCGCAAAAACATCACCCCACTTGTAGATGAGGTCCAAACAGATGGTCTCGGTGGTATTTTCGGTATCAAACATAGCCAAGCAGAAAATGCCCCTAAGGTGCTTGTGGCTGCCCACATGGATGAAGTTGGGTTTATGATTAAGGAAATCAAAGCAGACGGGACTTTCCGTGTCGTCGAACTTGGTGGTTGGAACCCACTGGTTGTCAGCTCACAACGCTTCACCCTACACACTCGTGACGGTCGTATCTATCCTGTCATCTCAGGTTCAGTTCCACCTCATTTCTTACGTGCTAGTGGCGGAGCTTCAAGTCTTCCTAGTGTTTCTGATATCGTCTTTGATGCTGGTTTTGCCAACCAAGAAGAAGCAAATGCCTACGGTGTTTTCCCAGGTGATGTCATCATTCCTGAATCTGAAACGATTCTCACAGCCAATCAAAAGAATGTCATTTCTAAAGCTTGGGATAACCGTTATGGTGTTCTCATGATTCGTGAACTCTTGGAAAACGTTAAGGATCAAGAACTCAATAATACTCTAATCGCTGGTGCCAATGTTCAAGAAGAAGTTGGTTTACGTGGTGCCCATGTCTCTACCACTAAATTTGATCCTGAAGTTTTCTTTGCAGTGGACTGTTCTCCTGCAGGAGATATCTATGGTAATCAAGGTAAGGTAGGCGATGGTACCCTTATTCGTTTCTTCGATCCAGGTCACATCATGTTGCCCAATATGAAAGATTTCCTTTTGACTACAGCTGAAGAAGCTGGTATCAAATACCAATACTACTGTGCTGCGGGCGGAACAGATGCTGGTGCCGCTCACTTGCAGAATGCTGGTGTTCCATCAACAACTATCGGTGTTTGTGCCCGCTACATTCACTCGCACCAAACCCTTTATGCGATGGATGACTTCCTAGAAGCACAGGCCTTCTTACAAGCTATTGTTAAGAAGTTGGATCGCTCAACAGTAGATTTAATTAAAAACTACTAAGACAAGGAGTAACCCATGATTATAGGTTTTATCGGTGTCGGAAAAATGGCGACAGCCATTATCAACGGCCTAAATACAAGCTCACATCGTATCATTATTTCAGGGTCTTCCTTGGCTCGTTCACGCCAGCTTGCAGAGGAACTAGAGGTTGAAGCGGCTGCTTCCCATCAGGAATTGTTGGATAATGCTGACCTGGTCATCCTTGGTATCAAACCTCAAATGTTTGACAAGGTACTAGCCGGTCTCAATTTTCATCAACCTATCATAAGTATGGCTGCTGGAGTGACCTTAGAACGCCTTGCTTCCCTCACCAGTCCAGACCTTCCTCTTATTCGTATCATGCCGAACCTTAATGCTCAGATCCTCAAAAGCACTACTGGTCTTTGCACTAATGATAAGGTATCCGAGGACCTTTTGGCAGTTGCCAAGGAAATCACAGACAGTTTTGGAACCACTGTTGAATTGGCTGAGAAAGACTTTGATACCTTTACTGCCCTAGCAGGTTCTAGCCCTGCCTACATCGCCCTCTTTATCGAGGCTCTAGCCAAGGCTGGTGTCAAAAATGGCCTAAGTAAGCAGGTCGCTCTGACCATTGCCACACAGACGGTTCTAGCTACTGCTGAAAATCTCAGTCTTGGTAGCGACAGTCCACATGATCTTATTGACAAGGTCTGTAGCCCTGGTGGGACTACTATCGCCGGTCTCATGGAACTTGAGCGTACAGGCCTCACCCATAGTGTAGTTTCAAGTATTGATACAACCATTGCTAAAGCCAAAAAACTATAAGAAAAAAGCTCGGAATCTTCCGAGCTTTATTTGATATATGGCGCTAAAAATTGTAAGAGTAACAACATTGAAACCGCAATACTATTGTTAATGATATGGGCCATGATACAGTACTCTAACTTTTGAAACTTACGATATGCTATTCCAAGGGCAAGACCCATACCTGCATATACAATCCAAACACCGATACTATTCGGCATATGAACAAGGCCAAAAAGTAAACTACTAACAATCAAGCCAACAATAGAATCTGGATTAAAGACGCGTCCCATGAGGAGCCCGCGAAAAACCAGCTCTTCCACAATTGGTGCCATAATTACTGTAAACGTTATGAGAAGGAAGGGATTCATATGGGCATTTTCTATGGCTGCCTGATTGGTGCTATTACTAACACCTTCCATCATCATGACTATAGAACCAATCCTAGTAACGATATAAATACCTAGGTAGGTCAAGCCAATCATACCCCAGACCTTCAGGGAAGAAAGGGCCTTAAAGCCTTCGAAAAGCCCAAGATGTTTTCCTAAGAAAAGAGCTCCTGCGCTCATAAGAAGCAAGACAAAAATTAAGAGACAGACCAGCCTTATATCTTTGACACCTAAATAGATGGTTGGAACTTGATCAATAATTAGTATTAGGAAAGCTAGTAAAAAATAAAGAAAGCGTTTGAGAATTGACCCTTTGTTCATGAGAATCCACCTCTTTTCATCATTTATTTGTATCTTTATTATAATACAACAAAACTTGTTTGACAAGACAAAAAGAAAACGAAAGAGGAGTTTTTCAAGATAATATAGGCTCTTATCCTATTTTAGATAGGATGAGACGAATAAGAGCAAATCCCAATACTAAGCCATAGAGCAAGACTGATAAGACTGTAACATATGGCAACTGAATATTGACAAAGGCATATAGGGCAATCAAAGCAAAGATAAGCAAAAACTCTAAAATCAGAGTTGCAACTGCTGTCGCCATTAAAATCTGTTTATTTCGCTCATCATAGGCAGCAATATACATCTGGTGAAGACGTTTAGGATGAGTAAGCGTCGCAAAATAATAGATTGACAAAACATAAACCCCAATGGTAAGTCCTAAAACTAAGCCTAGAGCATAATCACTAAGACTGTTAGAGCGAACAATAAATAATCCCAAAATACCCAAAGAAAAGAAAGAGCAGGCTACTCGTGTAATGTATTTCTTAAATTCGGCCTCTGTTTTTCTATTTCCTAATAACATTTTTATTAACATATCTTAACACTCCCTTTATTATCCTTTATAAGAGCAATATAACTTTTTTCACTGACAACTTTAAACACTTATTCACCTTAAACGAAAAGGCTGAGTAGTACAACTATGCTATTGTTTAAGATATGGACACCCATACTGTACTCGATACGCTTAGTCTTATAATATGTTATCGCAAGACCAGCTGACATAATACCATAGATGACAATTGTCTGAAGCGTAAATGCTGAGTGACCAGCCATAAAGAGAAGACTGGAAATAACAAGACCCGTCTTAAAGTATTTTCCAAAGAGCACCTTGGCTAAGAGTCCTCTAAAAATGATTTCTTCCATAATCGGAATAATAAAACCGGCGACTACTAGGTAAAGATAGAATGGTACGTGGGCAAAGATAGCATTTAAAGCATCTTGATTTTCCATAGTCGCATTGTGTGTTAACTGACCAATAAAATACCCTAGAAGATCACCTAGGAAAAAGATGACGAGATTAAGAGAAGCAATCGCAACGAGACGTCTCCAATTAATCTCTTTAAGCGATAAGAGTTTAAATCTATAAGCAATCACGATAAAAATAGCCAAACTCCCTAATGCCCAAATACCGTAACCTATTTGCTCCACAAGTGAAAACTTACCATCCTGAGTAAGTAGCGGGAAAGCACCTAATAGTGTTAAATCTAAGATTAGTAGAGTGAGCGCTAAAACAATAACACCAATTTTCTTCATGACTTGTTTAAACATATCTTTTCTCCTTAATCTTCCTCAAAAATAAAGACTTCTTCAATAGTCTTTCCAAAATATCTAGCAATTTTAAAAGCCAGTTCCAACGACGCATTATAGCGACCTTTTTCGAGTGAAATGATGGTCTGCCTCGTGACCCCCATCTCATCTGCTAACTCTGCCTGACTAATCTTATTAGCCTTGCGAAGTTCCTGAATTTTTGTTTCCATGTGGCACCTCAACCTTATCGTTTATTCTCAAATAGTTAAACTCCTTACTTTTCTTTGTTAAGTTAACTTTACATTTATAGTATAGTTCACTTTACATGTTTTGTAAAGTCTTTTTTACATTTTCTGTAAAGTTTTCTTTACTTATAGAATTACACATAAATAGAAATATTCGAATGATTCTGTCAGTGCATTCAAAAAAGCTAGCCAATCACTCAGCCAACTTTTCTGGTCTTATCAAATTTTTGATAACTTATTTAGTTTTAAGGCGCTCAACATCACGCGCAATCACCAACTCTTCATCTGTTGGGATAACAAATACTTTAACAGCTGACTCTGCTGTTGTAATGTCGCCTACATGTCCAAAGACATTCTTTTCAGGATCCACTTCAATACCAAACCAAGTGAGACCATCCAAAACTGAAGCACGAACTTCTGCCGAGTTTTCACCAATACCTGCTGTAAAGACGATAGCATCCGCTCCGTTCAACACACCGAAGTATTGAGCAATGTATTTACGCAAACGATCCACATAAAGATCATAGGCCAAGGCACATTTTTCATCACCAGCATTTTTTCCCGCAATGATATCACGCATATCGCTTGATTTTTCAGAAATACCAAGGAGACCTGATTCCTTATTAAAGACGTGACGGATACGCTCAGCATCAGCCATTTCAGGCTCACGGTCAATAACGAATGGAATAATTGCAGGGTCAAGATCCCCAGTACGTGTTCCCATCATAACGCCACCAAGTGGTGTCAAGCCCATTGATGTGTCTACTGATTTACCACCATCAACGGCAGTAATTGAAACACCATTTCCCACATGGGCTGTGATAATCTTAGTTTCTTCAATTGGCTTACCTAACAACTTAGCTGCTTCTTGAGAAACATATTGGTGGCTAGTTCCGTGTGCTCCATACTTACGGACTTGGTAGTCTGTATAGTAACGATTAGGCACTGGATAACGGTAGGCCACTTCTGGCATAGATGTATGGAAGGCTGTGTCAAAAACAGCAACACTCGTAATATCTGGGAGGAGCTCCTTAAAGGCACGAATTCCTGATGCAGCACCTGGATTATGTAAAGGCGCCAAGGCTGACAATTCTTCAATCTTAGCCAAAGCTTCCTCATCAACCAAGCTTGATTCTTTGAAGTATTCCCCACCAGCAACTACACGGTGACCAACACCTGTAATTTCATCATAACTCTTGATAATGTCAAAACGAATCAAGTCATCAAGCAAGATTTTAACTGCCTGAACATGGTCAGCAATATCTAGAGTTTGCGATTCTGAACGGTCATCAAATTTTACTGTTGAAACAGAATCTTTCAAGCCGATACGTTCAATCAAACCCTTAGCAAGAACAACTTCATCTGGCATCTCATATAGTTGCCATTTCAAGCTTGAGCTTCCTGCATTAATTGCTATTGTTTTTGTCATAAGCCACCTCTTTGTAAAACGCTTTCAATAATATAGTCCTATTCTAACATGTTTTGCTAGAAAATGGAATTATCTGATTTCCATTTTTGGAAATTCTCTGTAAAATCTTTGAGGACCTCTGGGTTTTGCAAATCACTAAGTGGATAAACAAAGGTCTCAGGAGCATTTTCAGTTTGTTTTTTAAGCACAAAGATAGACTTCATGTTATGTTTATTGCCAAAAGCTGCTTCTGGAAGAGTGATAACGGCAATAATATCAGCATATCCTGATAGCCATTTCTTAAGCAAATCACTTTGTGGGCTTGTCAAAAGATTAGTTGGTGCCAAAAGAATAGCAATACCATCTTTCTTCAGGTACTTGAGTGATTGCTCCATGAGAAGGTGATGGGCATAGGTGTGTTCACCGGTTGCTGCAACCTTGAAACGACTCGCAATCTCATCATTTGGGTAATAACCAACAGGTAGGTCACTGATAATAACATCACTCTCTTTGAGAATATGTGGTCGAACAGCATCTTCTTGAATGTAAACTGCACTTGAATTCACCACATCAGCAATACTAGCTGACAAATCGATAAGGAGATCGTCAACTTCCATTCCCATATAATTAAGGGTTTTCTGACTATTATTTAGAAGAGTCTCAGCCAAGTTTCCTGTCCCCGAACCAATCTCCAAAACATCTAATTGGTCATCCTTGGTCAACCCTTCGAGTAGGTAGAGGATGATAAATCCAATAGCATCAGGTGTAAATTGGTGATTGGCTTGTAAGGCTTCCAATTGCCCTAGTTTGATAAACAAGAACTGAAAAGCACGACGCCACTCCTCTTTACTTAGATCAAGAGCACGTAATTTCTCGTTGTTTTTGATGATGACTTCATTAGCTACCTCAGCCCCCAAATAATAGGAATTTTGCTCAATAAGCGCATCGTAAGCATGGGTTCCAAGATCATTTTCAATGGTTTGGACATTTTCTAACAACAGCTCAAAGGCTGTCTCAATTGCTTCAAAATTCATGATTTCCTCCGTCCTTCTATCATATCAAAAAGGAAAGAGAATTTCTATTTCTGCTCCTGCTTCTTCACATAACGATAGGTCTTGATTTGGCCTTTACTGGCAACTCTAACAATCACTTGTTTGTCCTTAACCTCATAAGTCGTAGTTCCCTGAGAGAAACTAAAAGCACCTGCTTCCTTGTCCGCCAAGTCCATGGTCATCTCTGCCATGAGACGACTTTGACTGGAGATCATTTGCGCTTGGTTCTGTCTAGAGCTAGCAACCACCCGCTCCAGATAAACATGCAGAAGAAGTGTGAAAATGCCAGCCATAAAGAGAGCGTAGAGAAGAACGCCTCCCCTAACCTGTTTTTTCAAAAGCATAAACAAAACTCCTTTGTAGCCCATTTTTAAGAGTCACTTGGATGGTGACTATCTGGTTATTTTGACTAATTGTACTAGCTTTTACATTGAAAAGCATTGGTTGGTAGCCTCGACCGTCAGCATTTGTTTTTCGAAAATCAGTAGCACTTGAAAGTCCAAAAGCCAGGTCTTGATTATCCTGCTTAACATAGAGTTTGTTCCCTTCTACCTTTACCAACTGACAACCTTCTAATTCTGCCTCCATTTGTTGAACAAATAGAAGCCAGTCTTGGCTTTCTTGTTGCTTGATCTGCTTAACATTGCTCACCAATACTGTAGTCAGACCTTGATAAACTTGAACTGAACCAGCAATCACCAACAAGGCCACTAGACATTCCAAGAGGGTAAAGGCGCGAACCTTACTATTGAGAGACATGAATAATCTCCTTTCCTGATTCATAAACCGCGATACCTTGCTTGCTACGTTTTACTGTCACTGTGATGCCATTTAAGGTCAACTGATCCTGTTTGGTCTGAACTGCCATGGTTGCCACACTCAAGACCTCCTGTTGGTGGAGATTCCTAGCCATTAGCCTACGATTGGTATTGATCTGATCCAAGATAAGACCACTGACGAGTACTAAGACAGCCATTGCTACCAAGCTTTCGATAAGAATATAGCCTCTAAGAGACCGTCTTTTTATATTTACCGCTGCCCATGTTAAGCTGATAGGTCACCACCTCCTTATCACTTGAAAAACGAATCTTTGTGAGGCTAGAGTTGCCTCCTTTGGCATCAAACACTAGCGTCTGCCCCTTATCTAGATGTATCTTTTTAGGAATCACCAGACTTGATTTTCCGTTACTGATTTTATCCTTGGATAACTGCAATTCAACATTGGACCCTTCCGCCGCTGCCAAGCGCTGACTATCTCGGTATAGGTACTCAAAGCGCAGATAAAAAAGATTAGTCTCAACCTGCTGAAAAATACCTGTGACTGAGCCTGATAAACTCAGAGTGAGAAAGGCAACCACTGCTAGAGTCACCAGACTCTCCAACAAGGTGAAGGCTCTAATTGGCCACTGAGCGGCTTTCGCCACCATGTTTCGCATAGTAATCATTGTATGAATCTGCCTGTTTTTGCGTGATTTGACCTTCTGAAACAAGAGCGGCTAAGCTAGCTGTCTTGTTATTCTTCATTTCATAAAGTTCTGCTTGAGAATCCACGACCTTGACCACAGCCGCATTTCCAGTCTCTTTAACAGAATCCTTCTGCTTGCTCAAGTTAGGTACAAAGAGCAAAAGGAGAATACTGATAATGAGAAGCACGACCAGCATTTCAATCAGCGTAAAAGCACGTAATTTAACGGCATTCAATTTTTTCAACATCATTTTCATGACATCATTCCTTCCATATTTTGATACATTGGTAATAGCATGGCTGCATAGATCATTACAATCACGACAGCAACAATAACAAAAATGAGAGGTTGCACAAAGGTTGTTGCCTTATTAAGACGGTTAAAGAAAGCCTGCCAAACCTCTTCAGCATAGACTTCTAACTCATAGCCCAACCTAGCATTAGCCTCTCCATAAGCAATAATTAAGGATAGTTCCTTAGTGAAGAAAGGGTGACTAGCAATACGGTCAGGAAAACTCTGTCCTAGCATCAAGCCTTCTTCTAAATCAGCCCCCAGCTCACGAAAGAGCTTTGATTTTTGCTCTTTCATTAGGGCAACTAAGTCTAGCAAGTCAATACCTTGCCCTAAGAGATTTCCCCATTCCCTAGCATAATAGGCGGTCATATATAGTCTGACAGTTTGGCCTATAAAAGGGATTTTTGCCATTCGTCGATAAAAGACAAGGGCTGGCTGGCGTTTCACCCATAGATAGAGAATTAAGCTTAATACAAGCAGTCCGCACAAAGTCACAAAAAAGAGCTTGGGAAAAATCTGAACCAACTGTACAGCCCAATTCTCCTTACCATCTCCCTCTAACAGTTGAGGTAAAAGATAATTTTTGAGCCCCAACATAATCAGAATCAGGAAACCCAGAAGTAGAATAGGGTAGGTCGCTACCTCCATGAGTTTCTTACGAACCTTAGTCATACGAAGCATGTAGGTTTCAATCTTGGTTAAACTCCCTAGAAGATTACCATGCTTATCAGCAAGGGCAATCTGAGTAACAATATTGTCCGAAAAGCCCACTGCCGCAAACATCTGGTCCAACCTGTCGCCTCGCATTAAGCTCGCCTTCATAAGAGACAAGGACGATTCTTTCAACAAGTGACTTCGCTCCAAAAAGGCTACGATTTCAGTCAAGGTAAACCCTGCCTTTAAAAGTTGTTTGAAAAGCTGGATAACCTTGAGTTGCTGATTAATCTTTAATTTTTTCCCCTTGAATATCCCCTTCTGTGAGATATCCTTGTTTAACCAAGCCTTCCAACTGCTGGTTCCAGCTGGTTGACGAGTGGCTTTGGAAATTTTCACTGGCAAAATCAATCACACCTCCTCCCTTAATCAGACGCATGTAGGCAATCCCTTGAAGGGCATTATCCAACTCGGACTTATCTACACCAAGGTCCAGAAGACGCTCATAAACACCTGCCACACTCTTTGCGTGAATAGTTGAAAGAACAGTCACTCCCGTCAGACTAGCTCTAATAACCGCTCGAGCAGTCTCCTTATCTCGAATTTCTCCAATAATCAAAACATCCGGGCGGTGACGCAGTGATAGCTTAATCAAATTATCATAGGTCATGTCAATTGCTTGATTCACCTGAAGTTGCAAAACATTATCCTGTTTAATTTCCACAGGATCCTCAATCGAAATCACCTGCTGCCCCTTAAAACGCTCCTGAACCAACTCATGCATAAGCGTAGTCTTTCCAGAACCAACGGGACCTGCAAAGAGATATAAGCCACGATAATCCAAAGCATCCATAATAGGCTGGATTCCTTGATTCCAGTACACTAATTCTCGACGTTCGGAATGTAGAACACGAATAACTAAACTTTCTAAGCCACGATAATCCCCAACGGTAGACAAACGCAGAGAAACTCTTTGACCATCACCACAATCATAGTCACAGGAACCTAGTTGACTCCTACGCTTCTCACCCACCATCATTCCCGCCACAAATTTAAAGTGACCAATAAGACTAGCCATGAAATCAGGCCGATATACATCAATTAATCTCCTCTCCTGGCCAACTCGCATATAGAGCTCGTAATTATCCTGACGTGGAATGACATAGATGTCTTGAGCCCCACAACTATCAGCATTTTTGATCATTTCCTTAGCAAATTCTGTTACCATAAGGACCTCCTCATAGACCTATTCGTAAAAAGTTTAAGAAAATGAAAAAAAGCTCGAAAATTTCGAGCTTCTGCATTATTTAACGTTTAATTTTACAGTGGGCATGATTTGGAAGGTCATTTCGCTTTTCATATCCCGGACGGTATTTTTCCTCAGGAATTTCCTGCCAATCATCCAAAAGAGCAATCGATTGATAGACCTGCAGGTATTCGTCACACTCCTCACACCAGTGCTTATCCTCTTGATCCCAAAAAGCAGTCATGACACTACTACGGCTGATATAACTTGGCAAGGTTTCTTCCATCGCAAACCAAAGTTTTTTATAGTACTTGAGGGCATCGTAAAAATCTTCAAATTCCTTTGTACTGATGATATCCTCTTGCCAGCCTTCTAGGAACCACCACGGCTCCAAATCCCCTTTCATTTCAACTACTTGGTACATTTTTCTTTCTCACTTCATCTTTGGTGTTCTTATTATACAAAATTTTCTGGAAAAGATAAAAAAAATGGTCTTCTATTTTATATTTATCAAAAATAGAAGAAATTCTAGTCATATAAATACGAAAAGAACCCACAATTCATTGTGAGTTCTTTTGCTTTCGTTTTAGTCTTCAGATGATTCCACAATTGCTTCATCAACAGCAATGTTTTCAATAACTTCAACTTCGTTAACTGAAAGTGGTTCAATGTTACGGTAACGAGCCATACCTGTACCAGCAGGGATAGTCTTACCAATGATAACATTTTCTTTCAGACCAAGGAGATGGTCTTTCTTACCACGGATAGCTGCATCTGTAAGGACACGTGTTGTTTCTTGGAAGGAAGCCGCTGACAAGAATGAATTTGTTTCAAGTGAGGCTTTCGTAATACCAAGAAGGACTGGACGAGATGTTGCAGGAACACCACCAGAGATAACAATATCCTTGTTAGCATCTGTGAAGTCAGAAATGTCCATAAGTGTACCTGGAAGGAGATCTGTATCACCTGGATCCATAACACGTACTTTACGAAGCATTTGACGAACCATTACTTCGACGTGTTTGTCACCGATTTCTACCCCTTGGCTACGGTAAACTTTTTGTACTTCTGCAAGAAGATAAGTTTCAACTGACAAGGTATCACGTACTTCAAGGAGACGTTTAGGTTGGATTGAACCTTCTGTCAAGGCCGCACCACGGTGTACTTCGTCACCCACTTCAACTTTCATACGAGCTGTAAATGGAACAACGTATTCACCCATTCCAGTCTTACCTTGAACGAAGACTTTCTTAGTACGTGTTGCAGCATCTTCTTCGATTTCAATAACAGTACCCTTAACTTCAGTGATAACCGCTTCCCCTTTAGGGTTACGTGCTTCAAAGATTTCCTGGATACGTGGAAGACCCTGTGTGATATCGGTATTTGAGGCTACCCCACCGGTGTGGAAGGTACGCATAGTAAGCTGTGTACCAGGTTCCCCGATAGATTGAGCAGCGATAGTACCAACTGCTTCACCAACTTCAACCGCATCACCTGTTGCCAAGTTGATACCGTAACAGTGACGGCAGACACCGTGACGTGTGTTACATGTAAAGACTGAACGGATAGTTACTTCTTCAACACCAGCATTGACAATAGCAGCAGCCATGTCTTCAGTAATCAAAGTATCTGGACCTACGATTACTTCACCTGTTGTAGGATTCTTAACTGATTTCTTAGTGTAACGACCTTGAAGACGTTCTTCAAGTGTTTCCGTAACTTCTTTACCGTCAGTAATCGCACGGATGAGAAGACCACGGTCTGTTCCACAGTCGTCTTCACGGATGATAACATCTTGGGCAACGTCAACCAAACGACGAGTAAGGTAACCTGAGTCGGCTGTCTTAAGGGCCGTATCGGTCATACCTTTACGCGCACCGTGAGTAGAGAAGAACATTTCCAAAACGCTCAAACCTTCACGGAAGTTTGAAAGGATAGGCAATTCCATGATACGTCCGTTAGGAGCGGCCATCAAACCACGCATACCGGCAAGTTGAGAGAAGTTAGAGATGTTACCACGAGCTCCTGAGTCCATCATCATAACGATTGGGTTCTTAGGATCTTGTGTTTCAATCAGACGTTTTTCAAGGGCTTCTTTCGCTTCACGCCATGTTGTTGTAACAGCAACATAACGGTCATCATCTGTCATCAAACCACGACGGAAGGCCTTGTTAATTTCTTCAACACGGTGGTGAGCAGCATCGATAATTTCTTGTTTGTTATCGATAACTGGAATATCGGCGATACCCACTGTCAAACCAGCAAGTGTTGAGTGGTAGTAACCAAGGTCTTTCAAACGGTCAAGGAAGGCTGATGTTTCAGTCGTACGAAGACGTTTGAAGGTTTCAGCGATGATGTTACCAAGATTTTTCTTCTTGAATGGTGCATTAATTTCCAAACTATCAATAACTGTTTGGATATCTTGACCAGGTTCAAGGAAGTATTTATCTGGTGTACTATCTGTCAAGTTCTCATTTGTTGTTTCTTGAAGATATGGAATTTCTGCTGGGATGATTGAGTTAAAGAGAATCTTACCAACAGTTGTAACCAAAATCTTATGAAGTTGGTTTTCTTTCCAAGGTTTATCAGGCATGCTGTCTACTGCAATACCTACACGGCTATGCAAGTGAACATAACCATTACGATAAGCCATAACTGCCTCATCAATATCCTTGAAGACCATACCTTCACCCTCACGGCCTTCTTCTTCCATAGTCAAGTAGTAGTTACCAAGAACCATATCCTGAGATGGCGTTACGACCGGTTTACCGTCTTTAGGGTTAAGGATGTGTTCAGCCGCAAGAAGGAGCAAACGTGCTTCAGCTTGAGCTTCTTCAGACAATGGAACGTGGATGGCCATTTGGTCACCGTCAAAGTCGGCATTGTAGGCCTCACATACCAATGGGTGAAGACGAAGGGCCTTACCATCAATCAAGACTGGTTCAAAGGCCTGGATACCCAAACGGTGGAGGGTAGGTGCGCGGTTAAGAAGTACTGGGTGTTCCTTGATAACATCTTCAAGAATATCCCAAATACGTTCATCGCCACGTTCAACCATACGTTTAGCGGCTTTCACGTTACCCGCGTATTCACGCGCAACGATTTCACGCATTACAAATGGTTTGAAAAGTTCGATGGCCATCAAACGTGGCACACCACATTGGTACATTTTAAGTGTTGGACCAACGGCGATAACGGAACGTCCAGAGAAGTCAACACGTTTACCAAGCAAGTTTTGACGGAAACGACCTTGTTTACCTTTAAGCATGTGGCTCAAAGATTTAAGTGGACGACTACCTGGTCCAGTAATTGGACGACCACGACGTCCATTATCGATAAGGGCATCTACCGCTTCTTGCAACATACGTTTTTCGTTTTGCACAATGATACCTGGAGCATTCAATTCAAGCAAACGAGCCAAACGGTTGTTACGGTTGATAACACGACGATAAAGATCGTTCAAGTCAGATGCCGCAAAACGTCCACCATCCAATTGAACCATTGGACGAAGGTCTGGTGGCAATACTGGCAAGATGTTAAGAACCATCCATTCTGGTTTGTTACCAGACTTGTAGAAGGCATCAAGAACGTCCAAACGACGAACTGCTTTAACACGTTTTTGACCAGTTGCTGTCTTCAACTCTTCTTTGAGTTCAGCAATTTCAGCTTCCAAATCCACTTGTTTCAAGAGATCTTGGATAGCTTCTGCACCCATTTTAGCGACAAATGAACCATGTCCATACTCTTGCAATTTTTCACGATATTCACGTTCTGTCAAGAGAGATTTTGGTTCAAGTGGTGTTTCCTTTGGATCGATAACCACGTAAGCTGCGAAGTAGATAACTTCTTCAAGCGCACGAGGGCTCATATCCAAAGTCAATCCCATACGAGAAGGGATTCCCTTGAAGTACCAGATGTGTGATACTGGTGCTTTCAACTCGATGTGACCCATACGTTCACGGCGAACCTTAGCACGTGTTACTTCAACACCACAGCGGTCACAAACGATACCTTTATAACGGATACGTTTGTATTTCCCACACGCACATTCCCAGTCTTTAGTAGGACCAAAGATTACTTCGTCGAAGAGTCCTTCGCGTTCTGGTTTGAGCGTACGGTAGTTGATTGTTTCAGGTTTCTTAACTTCACCATAAGACCATGAACGGACCTTAGTTGGTGAAGCTAGTGTGATTTGCATACTTTTAAATCGATTTACGTCAACCACTAGTATTACCTTTCTTTTGTTCTATTGACAATAGCAGCGCTATTCTCACCTTTATCAGCTACCTTAGCAGAGAGAGTGAACTCCCTCCCTAAAGCTTATTTTATTCTGTTTTATCTGAAGCTTCTTCTTTAGCTTTTTCTAATTCAGCAGCTTCTTTGGCTTGTTGTACACGTGCTTTTTCAAGATCATCGACGTGCATGACATCGTCGTCTTCACCTTCATCAAGATCACGCAATTCAACTTCGTAGTCATCCTCATCAAGGACACGCATATCAAGACCAAGTGATTGCAATTCTTTAACAAGTACTCGGAATGATTCTGGTACACCTGGTTTTGGAATTGGTTTACCTTTAGTGATAGCTTCATAGGCTTTCAAACGTCCGTTAACGTCATCTGACTTGTAAGTCAAGATTTCTTGAAGGATATTTGATGCACCATAAGCTTCAAGGGCCCAAACCTCCATCTCACCGAAACGTTGTCCACCAAATTGTGCTTTACCACCAAGAGGTTGTTGGGTAACAAGTGAGTAAGGACCAACTGAACGGGCGTGAAGTTTATCATCAACCATGTGGTGAAGTTTGATCATGTACATGACACCAACTGACACACGGTTATCAAATGGTTCACCTGTGCGTCCATCGTAAAGGATTGTCTTAGCATCACTATCCATACCTGCTTCACGAACAGTATCCCAGAGGTCTTCTGAGCTTGCCCCGTCAAAGACTGGTGTTGCGATGTGGATACCCAAGTTACGAGCAGCCATACCAAGGTGAAGTTCCATAACCTGACCGATGTTCATACGTGATGGCACCCCAAGAGGGTTCAACATGATATCAACTGGTGTACCGTCTGGAAGGTAAGGCATGTCTTCAACAGGAACAATACGAGAAACAACCCCTTTGTTACCGTGACGACCGGCCATCTTATCTCCGACCTTGATCTTACGTTTTTGTGCGATGTAAACACGAACAAGCATGTTAACACCTGATTGCAATTCATCACCGTTTGCACGTGTGAAGATTTTAACATCACGAACGACACCATCACCACCGTGAGGTACACGGAGTGATGTATCACGTACTTCACGAGATTTATCACCAAAGATAGCATGGAGAAGGCGTTCTTCAGCAGAAAGGTCTTTTTCACCCTTAGGTGTTACCTTACCAACAAGAATGTCACCTTCTTTAACCTCAGCACCGATACGGATAATACCCATTTCGTCAAGGTCTTTGAGGGCTTCTTCACCAACGTTTGGCAATTCACGTGTAATTTCTTCAGGCCCAAGCTTTGTATCACGTGTTTCTGATTCGAATTCTTCCAAGTGAACAGATGTATAAACGTCATCTTTCACAAGACGCTCACTCATGATAACGGCATCCTCGAAGTTGTAACCTTCCCATGTCATGTATGCGACAATAGGGTTTTGACCGAGGGCCATTTCTCCACCTTCCATAGATGGACCGTCAGCGATAAAGTCACCTTTTTCAACAATATCGCCAACCTTAACCAAAGTACGTTGGTTGTAGGCAGTACCTGAGTTTGAACGACGGAATTTTTGAATAGTATAAACATCAAGAGAACCATCTTCACGACGAACTTCAACTTTATCAGCATCAGAGTAAACAACTTTACCGTCGTGTTGAGCAATAACTGCAGCTCCTGAATCATGGGCAGCTTGATATTCCATACCAGTACCAACATAAGGTGCTTTAGGATCAATCAAAGGCACAGCCTGACGTTGCATGTTGGCACCCATGAGGGCACGGTTAGAGTCATCGTTTTCCAAGAAAGGAATACATGCTGTCGCAACGGCAACTACCTGTTTAGGAGAAACATCCACGAAATCTACAAGGTGTGATGGGTACTCTTGGTTATTACCTTGATGACGACCCATAACGATTTCTTCTGCAAATGTGCCATCTTCGTTCAATTTAGAGTTAGCCTGAGCAACTGTGTACTCATCTTCTTCATCGGCAGTCAACCAAACTACTTCGTTGGTTACTTTACCAGTTGCACGGTCAACCTTACGATATGGTGTTTGAATGAAACCATACTTGTTAAGGTGTCCGTATGAAGACAAGTTATTGATCAAACCGATGTTAGGTCCTTCAGGTGTTTCAATTGGACACATACGACCATAGTGCGTGTAGTGCACGTCACGAACTTCATATCCGGCACGGTCACGTGTCAAACCACCAGGTCCCAAGGCTGACAAACGACGTTTGTGTGACAACTCTGACAATGGGTTGTGTTGGTCCATGAACTGTGACAACTGTGAAGAACCGAAGAATTCTTTAACAGCTGCAGTTACAGGGCGAATATTGATGATTTGTTGTGGTGTCAAGACTTCGTTATCTTGAACTGACATACGCTCACGTACGTTACGTTCCATACGAGCCAAACCAATACGGAATTGGTTAGCAAGCAATTCACCAACGGCACGGATACGACGGTTACCAAGGTGGTCGATATCGTCTACTTTACCGATACCTTCAGCAAGGTTGAGGAAGTAGCTCATTTCAGCTAAGATATCCGCTGTTGTCAAAGCACGAACTTTATCATCTGGGTTGGCATTACCAACAATTGTAACTACACGATCTGGATCATTTGGTGCAACAACCTTGAATTTTTGAAGAACAACAGGTTCTGTAACCACCGCATAATCATTTGGTGTGTATACAAATTTGTTCAAATCACCATCCAAGTATTCTGCGATTGAATCAATCACATCACGTGTCATTTCAGTACCAGCTTCAACAAGGATTTCACCTGTTTCAGGATCTACCAAGTTTTCAGCAATTGTTTGTCCCAAAAGACGTGTCTTGATGTTAAGTTTTTTGTTGACTTTGTAACGACCAACAGCAGCCAAGTCATAACGACGTGGATCAAAGAAACGAGCTACAAGCAAGCTACGTGAGCTGTCGGCAGTTTTTGGTTCACCTGGACGAAGACGTTCATAAATTTCTTTAAGCGCTTCATCAGTACGTGAATCTGCTGGGTTTTTGTGGATATCTTTTTCAATGGTGTTACGAACCAACTCGCTATCACCAAAGATATCAACAATTTCGTCATCACCTGAGAATCCAAGCGCACGCACAAGCGTTGTGAATGGAATCTTACGTGTACGGTCGATACGAGTGTAGGCGATGTCTTTTGAATCTGTTTCAAGCTCAAGCCATGCCCCACGGTTAGGGATAACTGTTGATCCATAACCCACTTTACCGTTTTTATCAACCTTATCGTTAAAGTAAACACCAGGTGAGCGCACCAACTGAGAAACGATAATACGTTCACCACCATTGATGATGAAAGTACCCATCTCAGTCATAATAGGGAAATCTCCGAAGAAGACTTCCTGAGTTTTGATTTCACCAGTTTCTTTGTTAATAAGACGGAAAGTCACAAAGATAGGTGCTGAGTATGATGCATCGTGGATACGAGCTTCTTCAAGTGTATACTTAGGCTCTTTCAATTCGTAACCAACGAATTCCAATTCCATAGTGTCTGTGAAGTTTGAGATAGGAAGTACATCCTCAAAAACCTCTTTAAGACCAGTATCCAAGAATTCTTTGAATGAATCCGTTTGGATTTCAATCAAGTTTGGTAAATCAAGAACTTCTTTGATTCTTGAAAAACTACGACGGGTACGATGTTTCCCGTATTGAACGTCATGTCCTGCCAAGTCTTCTACTCCTTTTCTACATTCGAGACCTGCTTTGCAAGTCGTGCACTTTAAATATTTGTCTTCTGCCTTTTTCAGTTGCTTGTCCCATTGACAAGTGTTCAAACACCAACATCCACTCACCTGATTAATGATAAGCGAAAAATTTATTCTGTGAATTTTTAGAACCTTTAAATATGCATTACAACACTTGAAAATCCTAAAAATAAGCACAAAAATAGCAGCTAAATCTGACCGAAAAAACGTTGATTTAACTGCTGTATCTCTTGATTGGACAATATTTCAACCAAGTAAGACGACAAATAGTTGTCTATATTATACCTAATTTTTTACTTTTTTGCAAGTTTTCTTGGCAATTCCTAATGCCCTCCAAGAATGCTAGACCAGGCTTTTTGATAGTCACTGTCAGCTCCACCAATAGCAAACTTGTAAGTCGTATCTCCAGGTCCATTTTTAGCCCAGTAAGTATCAACCATTTCACCACTTACAGAAACATTACGACCATTGACAGACACTGTTGCTGGTTTAAGACCTGTTGATTTGAGCACACTTGCCTTAATGGCACTGGAATCGATATTAAACTTATCTCCAGTTTTAAAAATACCTGGATTTGCATTATAGATAGCGGAAGTCAAACGAGCCATATATTGCGCATTATAGGTGTAACCCGTTTTAGAATTGGTTGGTGTGTTATTGTCATAACCAGCCCAACCACCAAGAGTAATACCAGGCGTTGACACAATCAACCAAGCATCCGCAAAGTTATCTGTCGTTCCTGTTTTACCCATCCAGTCAGCTGAGGCTGCTGCACCATTGACATTTTTCAATTCAGAATGAAATTGAGTTGTTGCTCCTTTAACTACCACTTCTTTGAGCAGATTATCCATGATACTAGCCGTAGCTCTTGAAAAGACTTGCACCCCTTCAGATTTATGTTGATAGATAACTTCGCCAGTCCGGTCAGTAATACTATCAATCATATAGCCCTTCTCGTAGACGCCACCATTTGAAAGCATTTGATAGGCATTTACCTGTTGGGCAACCGTGGTTTCAATCCCTCCACCAAGAGGTAAACTCTCGATATTGTAATTAGCAATCTTATACCCCATCTTGGTCATGTAACCCTCAACATCAACATCATGACGTTGAAGCATTTGGTAAGTCCAAAAGGCTGGAATGTTCCACGAGGTATTGAGTGCCTCTTGGAGGTTCATCATAGCTGTACCCTTATCACCATCATGGAGAATAGGCGTTCCACCCGTAAAATTAGTTGGGTAGTTAGAAAGGATACTTGAGCTCCCCATCAAACCTTGATCAATAGCAATTCCATAAGCAATAATAGGCTTAATAGATGAGCCTGGGGAGCGTGCCGTATCAAAGGCATGGTTATTTTGATTATTTTCGTAACTACGACCACCAACAAATCCTAGAATTGCTCCAGTCGCATTATCCATGAGCACATTTCCAACTTCAACTCCACTATTGCCACCTTGGTCGAGGAGGCCACCATATTGACTCGCAGCATCTTGCATCGCATTATAAACTGCATTGTCAATAGTTGTCTTAACGCTGTAGCCACCAGTTTGGAGCTCTTGAAGGGCTCTCTCACGATAGCTTTCCTTTGTCTTATCATTTTTCAAATCTTGACTCGATACCTTGTCACGTTTAACGAGGTAATCATACATGACATCCTGAGCCTCAGACATAACAGAATAGTACAAATAGTCATGACTTACGGCATCAGACTTCTCACCGGCCTTGAAATCCTTAGTGATATCATAACTCTTATAGCTTTCGTACTGCGACTTATCTAGATAGCCACCGCGATAAAGATTGTAGAGTACATCTTGTTGACGTGCCAAGCCATAAGAAAGATCCTCTGCGTTTTTTAATTGACCGTCAGCTGTATAAGGTGAGTAGACAATTGGGCTCTGTGGTAAACCTGCCAGATAGGCAGCCTGAGGAACTGTCAAATCCGCTGCAGATACGCCAAAGATACCTTGAGCAGCCTCCTCAATACCAGCAATATTTTTCCCCTTGTTATTACGTCCAAAAGGAGAAACATTCAGATAATCGGTTAAAATTTCATTTTTAGAAACACGACGCTCCAATTGTAAGGCATAGATAATCTCTGCCGCCTTACGTTTAAAGGTTGGTGCATCTCCTGTTACCTGTTGCTTGATTAACTGCTGCGTTAGCGTCGAACCACCACTTGAAGAGCCAACTCCCAAAACTGATGACACCAAAGCCCTAAATACTGCCTTTGGCACGACACCCTTATGCTTCTTAAAATTTTCATCCTCAGTCGCAATGATGGCATTTTTGACATTGTTAGAAATCGCATCACTCTCAATAGGCGTTCTCAGCAAGTCAGTGTCAATATCCGCAATCTTCTTGGAATCGGAATAGCTCATCGAAGATACCAAACTAACCTCACTAATCTGATTCAACAAGGTTTTGTCCTTAATCGACGGAACAGACTCAATTTGACTCCCCAAATAACCCAAACCAATTCCTGCACCGAACAAGGTAAGGACGATAATAACCACATAAAAGAAATCAGACAAAAGCTTTAAGGTTTTTAAGAAAACATCACCCATGTCTAAGAGTGTCATCCGGTCCTCAGGCGACTTTCTCCCTTGCTTACGATTCCACTTAGAATCAGTCGTAGCTTTCCTTTCATTAAAAGATTTATCCCCTCTTTTAGACCTAGAACCAGCAAACTTTGTGCGAATAGCCTGCCCTAGTCGTCTAAAATAATTTATTATTTTTTCAAAATTCATAGAAATACCTCAAAGCCTATTATAACAAACTTTGACAAAGCTTGCATAGGCCTACTTTCTTTTGGTATAATGGTGCAGAATATACTTTACTGGAGAATATCATGACAATTTTTGAAGAACTAAAAGCACGTGGCTTGATTTTTCAAACCACAGATGAAGAAGCCCTTGTAAAAGCCTTTGAAGAGGGACCAGTCTCATACTACACTGGTTATGACCCAACAGCAGACAGTCTCCACCTTGGACACCTTGTAGCTATCCTTACAAGTCGCCGACTTCAATTGGCTGGACACAAACCTTACGCCCTCGTTGGTGGTGCAACAGGTTTGATTGGTGACCCATCATTTAAAGATGCTGAACGTAGCCTCCAAACCAAAGAAACCGTTGAAGGTTGGGTTGAAAAAATCCAAGGTCAGCTTTCTCGTTTCCTTGATTTTGAAAATGGTGACAATAAAGCCGTTATGGTCAACAACTATGATTGGTTTGGTTCAGTCAGCTTCATCGATTTCTTGCGTGACGTGGGTAAATACTTCACAGTTAACTACATGATGAGTAAGGAATCTGTTAAGAAACGTATCGAAACAGGTATCTCTTACACTGAGTTTGCCTACCAAATCATGCAAGGTTACGATTTCTACGAACTCAACGATAAGTACGGCGTAACCCTCCAAATTGGTGGTTCTGACCAATGGGGTAACATGACAGCAGGTACTGAGCTCTTGCGTCGTAAAGCGGACAAATCTGGACACGTTATCACAGTTCCACTTATCACAGATTCAACTGGTAAAAAATTCGGTAAATCTGAAGGTAACGCTGTCTGGCTTGATGCTACTAAAACAACACCTTACGAAATGTACCAATTCTGGCTTAACGTTATGGATGATGATGCTGTTCGCTTCTTGAAGATTTTCACTTTCTTGTCACTTGAAGAAATCGAAGAAATCGGTAAAGAATTTGACCAAGCTCGTCACCAACGTTTGGCACAAAAGGTTTTGGCTCGTGAAGTTGTTACTTTGGTTCACGGTAAAGAAGCCTACGAACAAGCTGTTCACATCACTGAACAACTCTTCGCTGGTAACCTTAAAGCTCTCTCAGCACGTGACCTTAAAGTTGCCCTTAACGGTGTCCCAACTTATGAGATCTCAGCAGATGAAAATCTGAACATCGTTGAACTTCTCGTTAATGCTAAGATTTCACCTTCTAAACGCCAAGCACGTGAAGATGTCCAAAACGGTGCTATCTACATTAATGGTGAACGTGTACAAGACTTGGATTACACTCTATCAGATGCAGATAAAATTGATAATGAAATTACAGTTATCCGTCGTGGTAAGAAGAAAAACTTTGTCTTGACTTACTAATTTATAGCTATTCTCACTCCTTAATGGAGTGAGTTTTTTTTACCAAAAAAGAGCAGTAGGATTGATTCCCAACTACTCTCTTCAGAACACAAAAAAACCAGCACTAGGCTGGTTTTTGAGACTATCACATTAGTTATAGATTTTGAATGCGTCATCGTCGTTTTGACCAACGAATGGCATTGCTTTACGCAATTCAGCACCAACTTTTTCGATTTCAAGGTTAGCAGCTTCTTCACGGTAAGCAGTAAGTTTTGGACGTCCAGCTTTGTAGTCGTTAACGAAGTCGTTAGCAAATTTACCGTTTTGGATGTCAGCAAGAACTGCTTTCATGTTTTCTTTCACTTGTTCAGTGATAACACGTGGACCTGATACGTAGTCACCGAATTCAGCAGTGTTAGAAATTGATTGACGCATTTTCTTGAATCCACCTTCGTAGATCAAGTCAACGATCAATTTCATTTCGTGAAGCACTTCAAAGTAAGCCAATTCTGGAGCATATCCAGCTTCAGTCAAGACTTCAAAACCAGCCTCGATAAGGGCAGTCAAACCACCACAAAGAACTGCTTGTTCACCAAACAAATCTTCTTCAGTTTCTTCTTTATATGTTGTTTCAAGAAGACCAACGCGTGCTGCACCAACACCTTTACACCAGTCCATAGCGATGTCTTTAGCGTTACCTGTAGCATCTTGGTATACTGCGTAAAGTGCAGGAACACCAAAACCTTCTTCAAATGTACGACGTACCAAGTGACCTGGTCCTTTAGGAGCACACATGAAGACATCAACATCTTTAGGAACTTTGATGAATTCAAAGTGGATGTTAAATCCGTGTGCAAAACCAACAGCGTTACCAGCTTCAAGGTTTGGAGCAATTTCTGCTTCGTAAAGTTCTTGTTGGATTTCGTCTGGAGCCAAGATCATGATAACGTCAGCCAATTTAGTTGCTTCTGCTACTGTGTAAGTATCAAAACCATCTTCTTTAGCTTTATCAAATGATTTACCTGGACGAACACCGATAATCACATCGTGACCTGTATCACGCAAGTTTTGTGCATGTGCATGACCTTGTGAACCGTAACCGATAACGGCGATTTTTTTACCGTCAAGTGCTGCTACTTTTACGTCTTTTTCATATTCCATTTGAACTGCCATAGTAATATGTCTCTTTTCTAAAAAAATATTTTATTGCCTTTTTAAGGCTGGGTTAACAAATTTAAGTTGGATTTTTTAATCACGGGTAAATCCAGTAGCACCCGTACGAGCGATATTCTTGATTCCGTAAGGACGAATAACTCGTAGAAGCGCCTCGCTCTTTTCAGCATCACCAGTCATCTGGATAGTGATAGAGCTTGGTGCCACATCAACTACCGAAGCACGGAAAGGTTGAATAATCGCCAAGATTTCAGCACGCTTAGAGGTTGGTGCTGATACCTTAACTAGGATAACTTCACGTTCCAAGTGTGGCTGATCCGTGATATCACGGATACGAATCACATCAATCTGACGATTAAGCTGTTTGATGATTTGTTCCACTTCATTTTGAGAATTCACATCAATAATAATCGTAATACGTGAAACGTTAGGATCCTCAGAAGCCCCTACAGAGATACTTTCAATATTAACTTGACGTCGTGAAAGAACACCTGTGAAGCGGTTAAGGACACCCGAACGGTTCTGAAGTTTAGCTGTTAACATTCTACGCATTGAACTTCACCCCCAACATTTCGTGATTACTCTTACCAGCCGGAACGATTGGCAAGACATGCTCTTTACGAGAGATATCTACCTCGATGAACATTGGCACGTCTTCCTTGATAACTTCCAAATCCTGATCAATTGTCTCTGGATTATCAAACTTGTAAGACTTAATGCCATAAGCTTGAGCCATCAATTGGAAATCTGGAAGGGTATCAAAGACAGACTCTGATGTACGCCCTTCGTAGAAGGACTCTTGCCATTGACGTACCATACCAAGTGAGTGGTTGTTCAACATAACAACCTTGATTGGCACCTTGTAAACATTTAAGATAGCCAATTCTTGGTTCGTCATTTGGAAACCACCATCACCAACAAAAAGGATAACTTCTTTATCAGGATTAGCAATTTTGGCACCAATTGCTGCTGGGACACCAAATCCCATTGTTCCAAGACCACCTGAGGTCACCAGTTGACGCTCATTTTGGTATGGATAATACTGAGCTGTCCACATTTGATGTTGACCAACGTCAGTAACAACAACGGCATCACCCTTAGTCAATTCACCGATACGCTCGATAACTGCCTGAGGCTGTACCATACGTTCTTTCTTATCGTAAGAACGTACACGCTCTTTGTCTTTTGTGACTTTTTCAATCCATTTTTCAGTGTTATTCTGAACCACTGGCTCTGCCAAGAGCATTTCAAGAGCTTGCTTGGCATCACCAACAACTGGAAGGTCCACTGCAATAATTTTACCAATCTCAGCTGGATCTACATCAATATGGACAACCTTAGCATTCTTAGCAAATGTTTTAGGATTACCTGTCAAACGGTCATCAAAACGACAACCAATGGCAATCATAAAGTCAGCATCGGTCATAGCAATGTTAGCTGCATATGAACCGTGCATACCACCCATACCCAAGAAAAGGGGATGACTAGTAGCAATTGTCCCTTGTCCTAGAAGACTTGTGACAACTGGGATTTGGTAGCGTTCTGCAAAAGCAACTAGCTCCTTAGCAGATTCAGAATAAGACACCCCACCTCCAGCTACAATAACCGGCTTCTTAGCTTTACCCAACTGCTTCAAGATTTTCTTGATTTGCATTTCGTTTGGTCTTAGCGTCGGTTGGTAACTTGGAAGATTAATTTCAGGATCGTTGATGAAGGCTGTTTCCTTAGCTACAACATCTTTAGGGAGGTCGATAACAACTGGACCAGGACGACCAGTTATTGCAATATGAACCGCTTCCCTAATAATACGAGGAATATCAGCTGTATCGCGAATCTGATAATTGTATTTTGTAATCGGCATGGTAATTCCGACAATGTCAGCCTCTTGGAAGGCATCCTTACCAATACCTGGTGTTGCTACCTGACCAGTAAAGACTAGGAGAGGTACGCTATCACTCATAGCATCTGCAATCCCTGTAATAGCATTAGTGGCACCAGGACCACTCGTTACAAGAGCAACACCGAGTTTACCAGTTGATTTGGCATAACCTTCAGCTTCGTGCAGACTTCCTTGCTCATGACGAGATAAGATATGATTAATCTTGTCATTTTTGTAAATAGCATCATACAAAGGAAGAACCGCTCCGCCAGGATATCCAAAGATAGTTGAAATCCCAAGTTCAAGAAGTGTATCAAGAATCAAATCAGCACCAGAGCGTGCTTCTTCAAGTTCAATTTTCTTCACATGGACCTCCTTTAGTAGTTGTTTTTTTCGAATTGTCTAAAAATTCAAAACCTTGTATACTATGATAACATTTTTAACCAAATTTGCAAGGGTTTCAGAGAAAAATATCACAAACTCTTCGGAAAGAATGTTCTTAGTTTTTTTCTTGTGCTTGACGTTCTGCTTTACGTTCTTCGAATTCTTCGTCACTCATCAAAGTTCCGCCGACGTTGGCTGATTTAGCAAAGGCTGTATAGCGACGCAACCAACCACTTGAAATTTTTGATTTGAAAGGTTTCAAATGTTTGCGACGTTCTTCAAGGGTTGCATCATCGACAAGTAGATCAAGGGTACGATTTGGAAGATCAATCACGATTTCATCGCCATCTTCGATTAGGGCGATATTACCACCTTCTGCTGCTTCTGGAGAAACGTGACCAATAGCAATACCACGAGTCGCTCCTGAGAAACGACCATCCGTAATCAGAGCCACATCCTTACCAAGACCGCGTCCGACAATCTTAGAAGTTGGTGCCAACATTTCTGGCATACCAGGTCCACCCTGAGGACCCTCGTAACGAATGACAACGACATGTCCCTTCTTAACTGTTCCATTGTCAATCAACTCAAGGGCTTGATCTTGTGAATCACAACAAATAGCTTTACCGCGGAAAGTTTTAACAGATGGATCTACACCACCGACCTTGATAACAGCTCCATCCTGAGCAATATTTCCGTAAAGGATAGACAAACCACCAACTGGTGAAATAGGATGCTCAATCGGATGGATAATTTCTTCATTTTTAATTTCAGCACCAGCTACGTTTTCTTTCAAGGTTTTACCAGTAACTGTAATACGGTCACCCTTAATAGCTCCCTTTTTAATCAACTGATTGATAATGGCTGGAACACCGCCAGCTTCATGCACATCATGCATGGTGTAAACACTTGAAGGTGCAATTTTAGAGAGATAAGGTGTCTTCTTGGCAATTTCGTTAATGTCCTTAAGGTCATAGTCAATACCAGCCTCACGCGCAATAGCAAGGGTATGGAGAACAGTATTGGTTGAACCACCCATGGCCATATCAAGAGCAAACGCATCATCGATAGCTTCTTTGGTCACAATATCACGTGGGCGAACATTATTTTTGATGTTATCCATCAATTTAGTAGCTGCTTGACGGACCAATTCACGACGTTCATCTGAAACGGCTAGGATGGTACCATTACCTGGAAGGGCAAGACCCAAAACTTCCATCAAACAGTTCATTGAGTTGGCGGTAAACATTCCTGAACATGACCCACAAGTTGGGCAGGCATTTTTCTCCAAGTAATCGAGTTCTTCCCTGCTCATATCACCAGCTTGATAAGTACCAACAGCTTCAAACAAGCTTGATAGAGTAGCCTGATGACCTGTCATGTCAACGCCACCCTTCATAGGGCCACCAGAACAAAATACTGCTGGCACATTAGTACGCATGGCTGCCAAAATCATCCCTGGCGTAATCTTATCACAGTTAGGAATATAGAAAACCCCGTCAAACCAGTGGGCATTAATAACTGTTTCTGCAGAATCGGCAATCAATTCACGAGATGGAAGACTGTAACGCATCCCAATATGCCCCATGGCAATCCCATCGTCCACACCAATGGTATTAAACTCAAAAGGAATACCGCCAGCCTCGCGGATGGCTTCCTTGGCAATATCTGCTAATTCACGCAAGTGAACATGCCCTGGGACAATATCAATATAAGAGTTACAAATAGCAATGAAGGGCTTTTGCATATCCTTGGCAGATTTAACTTGCCCAGTCGCATACAAAAGTCCGCGTGCTGGTGCCTTATCAACACCAACTTTGATCATATCACTTCTCATGATGTTACCTTCAATCTATAAAATTTCTTACAACATATGTTACCACTTTGGAAAGTAATGTCAAGGAATTTTCAGAATATTTCTGTAATTTCGAAAAGACGTCCCAACCGTATCAAAACTGACAAAACAAAAAGGAAGCCATAAGACTTCCTAAATGATTATTTCAATATTATTCAACACTAAAGAGGTATGGATAAACTGGTTGGTCTCCTTGGAAGATTTCAACTTCAATATCTTCGTGAGCCTCTTCCAATTTTTCCGCAAGTGCTTGAGCTTGTTCTTGATTACCCTCTTCGCCGACGTAAATCATAACAATTTCACTGTCTTCGTCAATCATCTTGTCAAAGGTGTCAAGAAGGGCTTGGTCCATATCTGGTGTAGACACAAGGATCTTACCATCAACCATACCAAGGATATCATTTTCATGAATCTCAAGACCATCAATAGTTGTATCACGTACCGCCAAGGTCACGCTACCACTTGTTACATCTGAAAGACTAGCTGTCATAGCTTCAACGTTCGCTTCGATACTTTGGCTAGGATCAAAAGCAAGCAAACTTGTAAAGCCTTGTGGTACTGTACGTGTTTCAACAACAGCCGCATTGACATCTACTACTTCAGCAGCTGATTGTGCTGCCATAAAGATGTTTTTATTGTTTGGCAAGATGATAACATTCTTAGCATTAACCTGCTCAATAGCCTTAACAATGTCTTCTGTTGATGGGTTCATTGTTTGACCACCTGAAATCACATAGTCAACACCTTGTGATTTGAAGATATCTGCAAGCCCATCTCCAGCAACAACTGCAATAAGAGCAAAGTCTTTAGGAGCAGAAGGTGCAGCTTGGATAGCTTCTTCTTTTTGAACTTGTGCATCGTGTTGGTTACGCATGTTGTCAACCTTAACTTTGACAAGAGCCCCATATTTAAGACCTTCTTGCATGACAAGACCTGGATCCTCAGTGTGGACGTGAACTTTGACAATTTCATCGTCATTAACAACAAGGAGAGAATCCCCAAGGTTACTCAAGTAATTTTGGAACTCTTCATAGTCGAAGTCTTTCACATAAGTTGGACCTTGTTTGAGACCAATCATGATTTCCGTACAGTAACCAAAAGTAATGTCTTCTGTTGCAACATGACCAGCAACTGACTTATGATGTTCTGCATTGATCATCTCTGTCATCGTAGCAGGTGTCGCTTGGAAGTCCTCTGAAGCGATATACTCACCTGTGAGGGCTGACAAGAAACCTTCATAAATGAGGACCAAACCTTGACCACCTGAGTCTACCACACCGACTTCTTTCAAAACTGGAAGCATCTCTGGTGTCTTAGCCAAGGCAGCTTTAGCTCCATCAAGAGCTGCACGCATAACCTCAACAGCATCATTTGTAGATTCAGCTTTCTTAATTGCTGCTGAAGCTGCACCACGAGATACTGTAAGGATTGTTCCTTCGACAGGTTTCATAACAGCTTTATAAGCAACTTCAACCCCTGCTTGGAAGGCATGAGCTAGATCTTGGCCGTCAAGTTCCGTTTTATCCTTGATACTTTGACCAAATCCACGGAACAATTGTGACGTGATAACACCTGAGTTACCACGGGCACCCATTAAAAGACCTTTAGACAAAATCTGACCAACTTCACCAACTGTTGAAGCTGATTGATCTGCGACAGCTTTGGCTCCGTTATCCATAGTCATTCCCATGTTTGTTCCAGTATCTCCATCTGGTACTGGAAAGACATTGAGTGAATTCACATATTCTGCTTGCTTACCTAGACGTGTTGCTGCCGCTTGGACCATCTCCTGAAGCAAGCTTGTTGTAATTTTAGACACTAGTTTTCTCCTACGACTTTAATATTTTGAACGTAAACATTTACTGTTTCAGCCTTGATACCGAGTTGATTCTCGAGATTAAATTTCACACGTTCTTGAATATTTTTTGAAACCTCACTAATCTTAACACCGTAACTCATAACAGTGTAGACATCCACAGTGATACCTGCATCAGTAGATTTCACGACAACTCCTTTTGCGTAGTTTTCTTTTCCAAGAAGTGCTTGAAAATTATCTCGGATAGCACTCTTACTTGCCATACCGACAACGCCAAAAATTTCTGTTGCTGAACCGCCAACTACTGTTGCGATGACATCATCTGACAATTCGATTTGACCATCTTTTGTATTGATTTTTACAGTCATAATTACTACCTCAAAAAGTTTTTATCAGCTTATTTTACCATATTCGAGCCCACTTGTAAAAAATAAGAAGAAGATACCCTTTGAATAAGAGCATCTCCTCAGTATTTATCATTAAAACTTTCTCTTTACGAGATAACGACGATACATCACGTAGAGGAAGATTGCACGCCATACATTATCAACAACGGTTGCAATCCAGACTCCGGCAAGACCCATTCCCAGACTCACCCCAAGGAAGTATCCTGAGAAAATTCGGATGATCCACATCCCAATTGTCGTCGCATAGAAAGGCATCTTAGCCTTACCCAGACCTTGCCAAACTGCTGTGTAGACTAGAGTCCCCGAAGTCACAGGATTCCCAAGGAAAGAATAAAGAATAACTACCTGACTAGCCGCAATAGCTGCTTTATTATCTGTAAAGAGACCCGATAATCCTTGTCCAAAAAGCAAGATGCTCCCTGAAACTAGAACCATCAAAAAGGTTGAAATCCAATAAGACTCTCGTATAATACGCTTCATCTGCGTCTTATCCCCTCGACCCAGACTATTGGCAACCAAGATAACCGTAGCCGTTGCGACTCCCATACCAGGCATATAGTTAAACTGAGTGAGGTTTTCACCAATGGCGTTACCACCGACAACGGCTGTACCAAAGGTAACAATAATAGCCACGATGACCACATCTCCAGCACGCATCATCAGTCGTTCACCTGCTGCTGGCAGTGCAATCCCCAACAACTCTCTATTAAAAGGTTTGGTAATTTCAAGCTGCTTCACATCTAGTTTCATCGCTTGCCAGAGTATCACTGTCCCAACCAGACGAGAGAAAACCGTAGCTGTAGCTACCCCAATAATCCCCCAATGTCCCACAAAGATGGCTAAAGAAGATAAAATAGCATTAAGAACATTGGTCAAAAGACTGACGACCATGGAAATACGAGGCCGTCCCTTGGCCCGTAGGATGTTACCAAAAGTAGTCATCAAGGCTAGGAAGACCACTCCTCCACCGACAAGAGCAAGGTAGAGACTACCAGCCTGAGTCACAGATTGCTCAGTACCTAAAAGATTAAGAATGGCCCCACCACCAAAAATGGAAAGTAGACCAAGGATGAGACTAAGAGCAAGGGTAATAATAATAGCATCCCAAGTGTCTCGGTTAGTCGCTTTAACATCACCTTTTCCTAAACTTCTGGCAATGACACTGGCACTTGAGGCTCCTAGAGCAATAAAGATAGCTTGGTAAATCGTAATGATATTATTGGCTACGGAAACCCCCGATATAGCGATAATACCAACCTGGGCCACTAGGTAAGAATCGACAACCCCCATCAACATTTGTAGAAGGTTTTCGGCCATAGCAGGCAAGGCTATGTTTAGAATTTTCTTTGTTTCTGTCATAATATTCTTTTCTATATTGATAAAAATAGGGCTGATTTCTCAGCTCCTATTTTTTTATTCTTATACACCAAGATAGCTTTCAACTGCTTTTTGCATATCAGCTGCCGCAACAACTGTTTTATGGCGAACTTCTGCATGTTCAAGTCCATCTACAGCCGCTGGGATAGCTACACCTGAAAGTTGGTGCAAATCTTCTACTGCTTTGAAATCATCCCCACTGTCTTTACCAGTGACAGCTGAAACAGCCACACGTGGGAATTTGTATGGGCTAGCTGTTGAAGCGATAACTGTTGGTGTGTGGTCATCTGTCTTTTGAACATATGCTTCGTAAACAGCTGAGGCAACTGCTGTATGAGGATCTTCGATATACTTGTCTTCATCATAGACACGCTTGATTTCAGCAGCTGTTTCATCCTCAGTTGCAAAACCTGCTGCAAACAAATCAAGAATATCTTTATCTGCATCAGCCAAAGTATACTCACCCTTAGTCACAAGTGCATCCATAAGCTCTTTAGTCTTAGTAGCATCATTACCAAGAAGGTGGAAAATCAAGCGTTCCAAGTTAGAAGATACCAAGATATCCATAGAAGGGCTTGTTGTTACCTTGAAGTCACGTTTCTTGTCATAAGTACCCGTTGCGAAGAAGTCTGTAAGGACGTTATTTTCATTAGAAGCACAGATTAATTTGCCAACTGGAACACCAATCTGACGCGCATAATAAGCCGCCAAGATGTTACCAAAGTTTCCTGTTGGTACTGTGAAGTTCACCTTATCTCCGTTTTGGATATGACCTGCCTTAACCAACTGTGCATAGGCATATACATAGTAAACCACTTGCGGTACCAAACGACCAACGTTCATTGAGTTAGCTGATGAGAATTGCGTATGATGATCCAACAATTTCTCACGCAAATCAACATCATTAAACATACGTTTCACATCTGTTTGAGCATCATCAAAGTTACCATCAATAGCAATAACGTGCGTATTAGCTCCTGTTTGAGTGGTCATTTGCAATTCTTGGATTTTTGAAACACCATCTTTTGGATAAAAGACAATAATTTCAGTTCCTGGAACATCTGCAAAACCAGCCATGGCAGCCTTACCAGTATCTCCTGATGTCGCTGTCAAGATGACAATCTTATTATCAACACCTTGTTTTTTAGCTGATGTTGTTAGCAAATAAGGCAAGATTGAAAGAGCCATATCTTTGAAAGCGATGGTAGAACCATGGAAAAGTTCAAGGTTGTAGTGGTTCTTAAGTTTAACTACTGGTGCGATGGCAGCTGTATCAAACTTGTCATCATAAGCATTTGTGATACAGTAATCCAATTCCTCTTCAGTGAAATCATCCAAGAAAGCAGACAAAACCAATTTAGCAACTTCTTGGTAAGAAGCGTCTTTCAATTGGTCAAAGTCCAAAGCAACTTCAGGTGTTGACAACGGTGTGAACAAGCCACCATCTGTTGCCAAACCTTGAAGAATAGCCTGACTAGCTGTTACTTTATTATTTTCGTCACGTGTTGATTGGTATACAAGTGTCATGGTAAATCCTCTTTTTAGATAGTCTTTGGCTCTATTGTATCATAATTGTCAGAATATTTCTACACGTATTGTGACTTGGGGGGAAATCATTCGTATGTCACCTCATTATCCCCTCTAAAAGACACGAAAAAATCCGGAATCTCTATTCCGGATGTCATCTTAAAATTTATCTTTGGTATCATTCTTAGTTGAGAAAGTAATATCTTTTGATTTGCCATCGCCACTAAGCGTTACTTTATTATCTTTTTTAGTAACTTTTAGCTCTTGACCTTTTTTCACATTGAGACCATCGATATCAACGTCTTTGTTGACAGAAGTAACAGTCATCTTATGCCCCAAACGACTAACCTTCCCTTTGAAAAGAGTTGTCGTTGTTTCACCTGTCTTAGAATCATACTTTTGATCACTGTCTTTAGCAGCTTTTTCAAGAGCCTCATCAAGTTCTTTTTCTATTGTTTCCTCACTGTAATAATTTTCGAAGGAATCTCCATAGAAGGCTTTAAATAAATCTCCAAAAGCTGAGAAGGACTTCTGAACCCTCTCACGATAGTCCTTGATATAGGTTTTCTTATCAAAAGTATAACTAGCAGTCACCTTGGCATTGCTACCTTTTACCTTCATGGTTACGGCAGTGTCTGTAAAGTACTTTTCAAGCTCCTTACTGTCCAAGTCTGTCAAGCTTTCAGACATGCTTGAGCTATACTCTCTACCTAGAGAACTACTGTACCATTTGCCATCAATATTACCTGTCACATAACGGTAAGTCATAAAACCACCAATACATAAGAAGATAAGAACTACGGCTGATAAGACTGAAACCAGAATGCGTTTTTTCTTTTTGGGATCCATTGGTTTTTTAGGAGCCACATTTGCCATAGCTGCTTGTCCTTCTGGAAAAGCAACCGTAGAAGGTGCTGTTACTACTGGCACTGCTTCAGTTGGTGCAGGACTTGTACTTGTCTCAACGATTTCCGCCTCAACCTTAATAGGTTCAGTTGTAGCGGTAGCTTCTTCTTTGGCTGGCTCTTCGTTAACAAACTCTCCAGCTTTTAAAGCGTCAGCCATTTCCTGAACACTAGGCTTACGTCCGTTTACCGTCTCAAAATAGTCCAACCATTCTGCTCTTGTCATTTATATTCCCCTTTAATTTCCTTTTATTTATTTTTTGTAAAGCTAATGTCACCAAATTCACTATGGGCCTTGATAGTAAAACCTTCATTGTTAGGCGTATAATCTAATACATCACCTTTTTTAAAAGCATCTGAATCGCCAGCCTTATCCACAGTGATTGTTTGCTCCCAACGGTTAATCTCACCCGTGAAAGCAATTGTTGTTACGCGACCTGTCTTACCATCGTAAGTATAACTCTTTGGAAGTTCTTTTTTCACTGTTTCGTCAAACTGTTTATAGTAAGCCTCTTCTGACAATGCGTAGCTATCAAAGACCTCTGAAAACTCTTCACCATACTGACCTTTCAGCTCATTAACCCTACCCTTATAAGCCTGATAGAGCCCTTTACGATTATAAGCAAAGCTCACCTCTAATCGAGCCTTATTATCAGTAATACTCATTGCTGTATTAATATCAGTAATCAGATTCTGACCTTGTGGCAGAGCATTACTGATTTTATTCTTGGCACTAGCTGTATCTTTTAGAGTGGCTAACATTTTCTCACTAAAAGTTGGGCTAGTCCAATTTCCCTCAATACTAGCCGCTCGATAACGATAACCCATCACGAGACAAACAATCAAAAGTACAGTGAGTATCGCTGCAATCACTCCTGACACCATTCCCACAATATTTTTTGAGGTTACTGGCTCCTTTGATTCTATTACTTTTTGACTAGGATTGAATTGAACACTCACCATCCTATCAGCATTAAACTCTTTAAACTTGTTAGTCGCTCTATTCCCTTCCCCGGAAGCCCTCGGTGGCCTCATCTTATGAGGCTTGAGAGGATGTGCTGTTTCACCCAAACTAAGCCCTTCTTCTTTTTTCATAGGAATCTCCTTATCTTGCTGTAAGGTTATTATAACAATTCTTAAAGCGTTTTTCTATCTTATTCGGGAAAGTCCTTTATTTTTAATTTGGATAAATACTCTAATATGGCGGATTTACAGTCAAAACCACCCGTGAGAACGGGTGGCTTGCTCTTCGGCTGAAAGCCTCTGCTACCGGCCGAGGCCTAAAGGCCTACCGAATGGTTTCCCTTCAGCACCACCTTTGCTAGCTGACCCGTCTAGCGGGTCTCTTTAAGATTACTTTCTTTTATTCTTCTCACCTGTAAACGGATCATACTCCTCAAAAAGACTAAGCTGATCTGCTACCACGTCTTCTTGTAATTGATTACGAATATATTCTTCAATTCGCTTCTGATTTCGCCCAACCGTATCAACATAAAAGCCTCGACACCAAAATTTGCGATTCCCATATTTATACTTTAAATTTGCGTGTCGATCAAATATCATTAAGCTACTTTTGCCCTTTAAATATCCCATAAATGAGGAAATACTTAGTTTCGGTGGTATACTCACCAACATGTGAATATGATCTGAGCAAGCTTCCGCTTCATGAATTTCAACACCTTTTCTTTCACATAATAATCGTAAGATTTGACCTATACTTGCTTTGTATTTCCCATAAATTATCTGACGTCGATATTTGGGTGCGAACACAATATGATACTTACAATTCCATGTAGTATGTGCTAAACTATTATTATCCTGTCTCATCAGGAGTCCTCCTTTAGTATATTAGTTAGTGGTCGGGAAACCTTATCTAATATAACACTTTAGGGGGACTTTTTTTGATACATCGCTAAAAGCTTTTCGGAACCACTAGAACAGCTAGTGGTTTTCGTGAGACAACAAAAAAAGTAGCCCTTACAGAGCTACTTTAGTCTATCTCTTACCCTTTGTAATCAAAGGCAATTTCGATAATTTCTTTCAATTCTGAAATGAGTGGTTCTTTTGGATTAGCTGTTGTACATTGGTCTTCATAAGCATGTTCAGCCAAAGTGTAAGCTGTGTCTTGAAGAAGTTTCTTAGTGACACCTTGTCCCTTCCAGTTCATGTCAATACCAACGGCAACACCCAATTCGTATACTTTTTGTGCCAAAACTTCAACCAATTCAGCATCTGATTGTTTGTCAGTACCCCATCCCATGAAACGAGCGATATCTGCGTAATCTTTGTCTGCACGGAAGTAGTCATATTTAGGGAACATAGCGTGTTTTTGAGGATCACGACCATTGTAACGGATAACGTGAGGCATCAAAATCGCATTCGTACGTCCGTGTGGAATATCAAACATAGGACCAACCTTATGAGCGAGTGAGTGGTTGATACCAAGGAAGGCGTTGGCAAAGGCCATACCAGCCATTGTTGACGCATTATGCATTTTCTCACGTGATTCTTCATCACCAAAGCGGTAAGAATGTTCGAGATTTTCAAAAACAAGTTTAATCGCTTGAAGTGAAAGTCCACGTGTATAGTCGCTAGCCATGACTGATACATAAGATTCAATGGCGTGAGTCAAAACGTCCATACCTGTGTCTGCTGTAACGCTAGCAGGCACACTCATAACCAAAGCAGGGTCAACGATAGCAATGTCCGGAGTCAAAGCATAGTCTGCCAATGGATACTTGATATGAGTTTCACTATCAGTGATAACCGCAAATGATGTTACCTCTGAACCTGTTCCTGAAGTTGTTGGGATACAGATAAATTGTGTCTTCTGAGCGTAAGGAATCTTGTAAGTACGTTTACGGATATCCAAGAATTTTTGTTTAGCACCGAAGAAGCTTACATCTGGGTGTTCAAAGAACATCCACATCGCTTTCGCAGCATCCATTGCAGAACCACCACCAAGAGCGATAATAACATCCGGTTGGAAGTCTACAAAGCGTTCCAATCCTTTATAAACTGTATTCGTAGATGGGTTTGGCTCAACATCTGAGAAGACATCTACTGCTGGTCTGTGGCGGTTAAGTTCCAATTGGCGTTTAACCAAGTCTGCATAACCAAACTGAACCATACCAGGGTCACAAACCAACATCACGCGCTCAGCTTCAATGTGACGCAAGTAAGTTATTGAATCTTTTTCAAAGAAGATTTTTGGTGGGACGCGAAACCATTGCATGTTATTGCGACGCTTTGACAATGTTTTGACATTCAAGAGGTCGAATGAGCTAACATTGTGTGACACTGAGTTATGACCGTGTGAACCACAACCAAGAGTCAATGATGGAATCATGTTGTTATAGATATTACCGATACCACCTTCGGCTGATGGGCTATTTACCAAGACACGGCAAGCCTTCATGCGAATACCATATTGGAGTTGAAGATCTTCATTTTCAGTGTGGATAACAGCTGTATGTCCAAGACCACCCAAATTGAGCATGCCTTCTGCTTTTTTGAATCCATCTTCAACGCCATCAGATTTGATAAGAGCAAGTACTGGAGACAATTTTTCCAAGGCAAGTGGGTGTTCCATTGTTGCATCTGGAATTTCTGCCAAGAGCATTTTTGTGCCTGCAGGAACTTTAAGACCAGCTTTTTCAGCAATTTCAATAGCTGAGTGACCTACAATGGCACCATTTACAGCTGTACGCGCTTCATTAAGAACGACTTTTTCCAACTTAGCAATGTCAGCTTTTTTAGAAATGATGACACATTGATGTGCTTCAAATTCAGCCTTAACTTCGTCATAGATAGCTGCATCAACGATAGCTGCTTGTTCAGAAGCACAAATCATACCATTATCAAAAGTTTTTGAAACGATGATATCGTTGACAGCACGTTTAACCTTAGCATCAGCAGCAATATAAGATGGGACGTTTCCGGCTCCTACACCAAGCGCTGGTTTACCAGTTGAATAAGCAGCCTTAACCATACCAGGTCCACCAGTCGCAAGTACTGTAGCAATCTTAGGATGGTTCATCAAAAGACCAGTTGCCTCGATAGATGGCTCTTCAATCCACTGGATGCAGTCCTTAGGTGCACCTGCTTCAATAGCTGCATCACGAACAATACGAGCTGCTTCTGCAGATGATTTTTGGGCTGATGGGTGGAAGGCAAAGATGATAGAATTACGTGTCTTAAGAGCAATAAGTGCTTTGAAAATGGTTGTTGAAGTTGGGTTAGTTGTTGGTGTAACCCCACAGATAACACCGACTGGCTCAGCAATAGAAACCAAGCCTTGTTCTTTATCTTCAGCAATAACGCCTACAGTTTTATCATATTTAATACTATTCCAAATGTATTCAGAAGCATACATGTTCTTGATGGCTTTATCTTCATAAATACCTCGCCCTGTTTCATCAACGGCCAATTTTGCCAAATACATGTGTTTATCTAGGGCAGCAATCGCAGCTTGGTGAACAATATGGTCCACTTGCTCCTGCGTAAAGTTAGCCATAGCATCAAGGGCTTCAACCCCTTTTGTTGCCAATTCATCAATTACTGTTTGAACATCTTTAGTTTGTTTAGTCATATGAAACTCCTTTGAATACTTGTTAAAAACTTCACAAGCTTTAACACAAGTATATTATAGCGTTTTCTAGTCGTTATGTAAACCCTTACAACGACAAAAAAATAAAGAAATCCATCCATTTTTGGACAGATTTCATCATTATTACCAAATAATCACACGATCTTCTGGGGCACGCCACATGCCGTCGCCTTCTTTGACGTCAAATTCCTTGTGGAATTCGTCGAAGTTGCTCACAATAACATTGGTGCGCCATTTAGCTGGAGCATGCACATCCACGCTAGCTAACATTTGCATGTATTCTTCACGTGCTTTCATACGCCAGATTGTCGCAAAATTAACAAAGAACTCACGAACTGAAAAATCCTTATCTCGTTTAGCTGCTTCTAAGGCACAGGCTACACCACCGAGGTCAGCAACATTCTCAGAAACAGTCAATTTACCATTGACCTTGGCACCATAAGAGTCCAAGCCCTCAAACTGATCCACAATCTTGTCAGTACGTTCCTTAAAGGCTGCATAGTCTTCTTCAGTCCACCAGTTCTTAAGACTACCATTCTCATCAAAGGAAGCTCCGTTTGTATCAAAGGCATGGGAAATCTCGTGAGCAATGACAGCACCAATACCACCATAGTTGGCTGATGACGATTGGTGAAGGTCATAGAAAGGTGCTTGAAGGATAGCTGCTGGGAAAACAATTTGGTTCTGCTGTGGATCATAGTAAGCATTAACCATGTGGGCAGGCATATGCCACTCACTTCGATCAACTGGTTGGTTCCACTTACTCCAGCTATGAGCAATTGAAATTTCGACTAACTTCTGTGCATTCTCAACAAGTGACAAGTTCTCATCAATAATCTTCTTATCATATGTCTCAGGTAGTTTTTCTGGATAACCGATATGAGGCGTAATGACATTAAGTTTCGTAATAGCTTTTTCACGTGTTTCCGGTGCCAACCAATCCGCTGTTTGAAGACGTGATTTATAAACATCAATCATGGTTGCCACTTTGGCTTCAACGTCTGCTTTTGCTTCTGGTGAGAATTTTTCACCTGCATACCATAGTCCTAGAGCTTGATTGTAAGGGCCTTGCGCCAAATAGTAGGCAGCCTTTTTCTTTTCCATGGCTTGTGGTGTTCCTGAAAGCGCACGACCATATTTTCCAGCCAAGACACGAAGCTCGTCTGTCAAATAGGCATTCCAAGATGTAGCAGCATTAATAAGTAGGCCCGCCTTAAGTAACTCCCAATTTGCTTCTGAGTAATATTCCGCCGCAAACTCTGTCCAGAAGCGTTCTTCAGGAACGATAATTTTATCAGGAACTTGACCCAAGATTTCTGTGAAGATGTTATCAAGTGGGAGTTCCGGTGCCAACTTGGTAAAGTCTGCCCAATCATATGGGTGGTAAAGTTCTACATACTCGGAAGATTCTTCCCTCGAAAGGACATACTTAGCCAACTTAGCATCGAGAACGATAACCTTGTCCAAGATATCTTTGATTTCTTCAGCTGTAAAGCCATATTTCTCAAGGAGTTCTTCTTGTGTCTCACGCCAGATTCCCAAAAGTTCCTTGCCCTTTTCATTATCCTCAGTGTAATAGGTTGTATCAGGCAAAATAATCCCTGGCGCTGATGCCCAGAGGACATTTAATTGAGCATTCATAAAATCTGGAGACACACCAAATGGGAACTCATTAGGCTTACCGGTCATCTCATACTTAGCAATTTTCGAAGCAAACTCTGAAAATGATGAGAGTTGCTTGTATTCTTCAATCAAAGGCTTAACAGGCTCGATACCTACTGCCTCACGTTTGTCAAAATCCGCAGCCATACGGTGAAACTTAATGAAGTTTTGTAGAATAGCATTGTCTGGAATATTCTCTCCTGCCAACCATTGATCAGTTGTTTCAAGCATGAGGTCTTCAATTTCATCTGCTAAATCTGAGAAACCACCTGTACGTGGTTTGTCATCTGGAATCACTGCTGTCTTTTCCCACTCACCATTAATCGCATGGTAAAAATCATCTTGTAAGCGTGTCATTACACTTCCTCCATCAACATTAAAAGTGCTTTCATTATAACAAAATTCCCCAGCAAAAGCATTTACTGAGGAAAGTTTGGCTTATTTAACTAAAATTGCTAGGGTTTGATAAGGCTTAAGACTTACCTTTTCAGCAAGCTCTGCATCGTCATAGTTTGACAAGAGCACGCGCCCTGACTGGTATTCTGCTGGAATCTCCACTTCAGCTTCACTTCCATAGAAATTATTGAGTACCAAGAGTTTTTGACCGTCTAAGTAGCGTTCAAAGGCGTAGACTTGTTGACTATCTTCAAGTGCCGGCTGATAGCTACCTTCTGAAATAATCGGCATTTCTTTACGCAAGCGAATCAATTCTTTATAGAATTTAAAGATTGGTCCGTCGATTTCATTTTCAACGTTGATGTCTTTATAAGATTTACCAGCTTTCAACCATGGAGTGCCTGTTGAAAAACCCGCATTTTCAGAAGCATCCCATTGCATTGGTGTACGAGAATTATCGCGTGATTTGGCTTGAATAATCTTAAAGGCTTGCTCAGGAGACTTACCTTGGTTTAAGAGCATTTGGTAAGCATTGATGGACTCGACATCCACATAATCTGCCATCAAATCATAGTCTGGATCAATCATTCCAATCTCTTCGCCCATGTAGATATAAGGTGTTCCACGTGACAAGTGAATGCTAGCTGCTAGCATGGTCGCTCCTTCATTACGGAAGTTCTTGATATCTACAAAACGATTCAAGGCACGAGGTTGATCATGGTTATTCCAGAAAAGGGCACTCCAACCACCACGTTCACTCATTTCCTTGCCCCAAGTATGATAGAGACGCTTGAGCTCTTCAAAATCAAATGGAGTAATAGTCCATTTTTGACCATCTTCATAGTCGACTTTAAGATGATGGAAGTTAAAGGCCATAGACAACTCGTGGCGCTCCGGTGCTGAATACAAAACACAGTTGTCAATGGTTGTCGATGACATCTCTCCAACTGTCATAAAGCTATCATCAGAACCAAAGGTCGATTCATTCATCATACGAAGATAGTCATGAACAATTGGTTTATCCGTATAAGCTGGTTTCCCTTCATTTTCAGGGCAATCCACCAAGACCTCATCTTTCCCAATCAAATTGATCACATCGAAACGGAAACCTTTGACTCCCTTGTCACGCCAGAAGTTGACCACCTTGAACAACTCCTTGCGGACATTGGGATTGCGCCAATTGAGGTCCGCCTGTGTCACGTCAAAGAGGTGAAGGTAATATTTCCCCGTATCTCCAAAAGGAGCCCAGGCAGAACCACCAAATTTAGACAACCAATCAGTTGGTTGGTCCTGAATGAAGAAGAAATCTTGGTAATACTTGTCACCAGCCAATGCTTTTTGGAACCACTCATGCTCCGTTGAGCAATGGTTAAGCACCATGTCTAGCATGAAGTCAATCTTGTGCTCTTTCCCGACACGGACCATTTCTTCAAAGTCAGCCATATCCCCAAAGACAGGGTTGACAGCTGTGTAGTCTGAAATATCGTAACCATTGTCACGTTGTGGGCTTGGATAGAAAGGATTGAGCCAAACCATATCCACGCCCAACTCTGCTAGATAAGGAATCTTTTCAATGATCCCTCTGAAATCACCGATTCCATTTCCTGTCGTGTCCTTATATGATTTTGGATAAATTTGGTATACAACCTTTGTTTTATCTAATGCCATTTATTTAACCTCTTTTTTATCAAAGGGTGGGGCCTTTATGCCTCCACCCCTTATGTGTCATTATTTTGTACGTGTTGCAGTCATGAGAACATCCCCACGGTTGATATCACGTGGAAGATTTCCTTCAACATCTGCTTGGAAATCATCTTGATTGGTAATGATAACTGGAGTCTCAGTGACCAAACCAGCCTTTTTAATAACGTCCATATCAAAGCTAATTAATTGTTGACCAACAACAACTTTATCACCTTGTTCAACATGAGTCTCAAAACCTTTTCCGTCAAGGCTAACCGTATCCATACCAATGTGCATTAGCATTTCAACACCTTCTTCAGAAACGATACCTACTGCGTGCTTAGTTGGGAAAAGTACTGTCACTGTACCATTCACTGGTGAAACCAATTCCCCTTGACTTGGTTCGATGACGACACCTTGTCCCATTACACCTGATGAAAAGACTGGATCTGTGGCTTGGCTAAGTGGTTTAACTTGGCCAGCAAGTGGGCTAACAACCTCTGCTGACTCAGCATGAACCGTTGGTTGTACCAAACCTTCTGAAGCTTCTTTAAGCGCTTCTTGTGCATGCCCATTTTCCTCTGTTTTCGTTAAAAATCCAGTTTTGTGGAAGAGGAATGTCAATACCATAGCAACTACAATATCAACAATCATGATAATCGCAAAGATTGCCCAATATTGAGGTTTAATTGAGAGGATAGCTGGAAGACCACCTATACCAATAGAGTTTGCTTGAACTCCAAAGACCGCTGAAAGCAGTCCTGACAAGGCAGAGGCAGACATACCTGCTACTAATGGATAGACATACTTAACGTTAACACCAAAAAGTGCTGGTTCAGTGACACCAAGATAAGCTGAAATAGTTGCTGGAAGTGAAATTTGTGCTTCACGTTCATCGTGACGTTTAATAAAGTAGTACGCAAATACTGCTGAACCCTGTGCAATGTTAGAGAGGGCAATCATTGGCCACAAACCAGTACCGCCAGCAGTACGCACCAACTCAAGGTCAATGGCATTAGTCATATGGTGAAGACCAGTGATAACAAATGGTGCATAGATGGCACCAAAGATCGCACCGAAGAGCCATTTAACAGGACCAGTCAAGCCTGCTAATACCACACCTGAGATAAGGCCTCCAAGCCACCAACCAATTGGACCAAGAACAGCGTAAGAAAGGATAACTGCTGGAACCAATGACAAGAGTGGTACAAAAATCATTGAGATAACTTCTGGAATGTATTTACGCCAGAAAATTTCAAGATAAGAGAGTGTTAAACCAGCCAAGAGGGCAGGAATAACTTGTCCTTGGTAACCAACTTTTTCAAAACCAAGGATAAAGTGTGGAACATCTCCCGCAGCCTTGTGAGCCGCGTATTCATAGGCACTAAGCAAGCTAGGATGAACCAAGCAAATCCCAAGTACAATACCAAGAATTTGACTCGTTCCCATCTTACGAGAGACAGACCATGTGATACCTACTGGCAAGAAACCAAAGATAGCACCACTGATGACTGAAACAATTTCATTAACACCTTCCCAGAATTTCGAGACCTCAACAATTGTTTTACCACCTAGATTACTGAATTGGATACTACCCAAGACATTTTGCAGACCAAGAAGAAGCCCCCCAACAATCAAAGCTGGAATCAAAGGCGTAAAGATCTCCGCTAAGGTTGTCATAACACGCTGAACTGGATTTTGGTTGCTCTTAGCAGCTGATTTAGCAGCTTCTTTAGAAACACCTTCAATCCCTGATACAGCAGTGAAATCGTTATAAAAGATTGGTACATCATTACCAATGATAACTTGAAATTGACCTGCATTGGTGAAAGTCCCCTTAACAGCAGGAATGGCTTCGATTGTTTTCACATCTGCCTTCTTATCATCACCAAGAACGAAACGCATACGCGTCGCACAGTGAGTAACAGCAGTCACATTTTCTTTACCACCGATTGCAGCAAGCAAATCTTTGGCTTCTTGTTCAAATTTACCCATTTGAATCTCCTTTTCTTTTTTGACAATATCTATTTGACTTGATAAACTGATTGTAAGCGATTACAAATTTGTCTGCAAGTGTTCCGGGATTTTTTTAACATATTTTTGTAAAAAAACATCGGTTGTATGTTTTTTTACCTACAAATGAGGAGAAAGATGAAAAAATATCAGATTATTTATAAGGATTTAGAAAAAGCTATCCATGAGCAAAAGTATCAAGTGGGAGACTTCCTCCCCACCGAGCAAGAACTGGTTCAATCTTACCAGGTTAGTCGAGACACTATACGAAAGGCGTTAACCTTACTCGTTGAAGAAGGCTTGGTCAAAAAAATTCATGGCTCTGGTTCTCAGGTTATTAACCAGGAACAAATCAACTTTCCTGTATCTGACCTTACTAGTTACCAAGAACTAATAGAACAACAAGGCCTTAATTCGCAAACCAACGTTATTTCTCTGGATAAAATCATCGTTGATTCCAAACTCTCAGAAAGAACTGGTTTTTCTAATAGCCGACAGATCTGGCGTGTTGTTCGTCAAAGAGTCGTTGATAGCTGTGCCTCTGTTATAGATATTGATTACCTAGACGCCAGCCTTGTTCCGCAACTAAACCGTAGCATTGCTGAATACTCTATTTACGACTACATTGAGAATCAGCTCAACCTTAGCATTTCCCACGCCTTTAAAGAAATCACTATCGATAATGCTACCGATCAGGATAAGATTCTTATCGACCTAGGTAAGGACCAGCACGTCGTCTGTGTCCGTTCAAAAGTTTATTTAAACAATGGAAAACAGTTCCAATTTACGGAAAGTCGCCACAAACTTGAAAAATTCAAATTTGTTGATTATGCCAAGCGCCATCATTGAAAGAAAGGGCTCTGCTAACAGAAAAAGTATCGGACATTCTTGTCCGATACTTTTTAGTTTTTACGAATAGGATCTGCTAGATACTCCGCACGAGCTCCACCAATTAACTTAGGACGACTCGCCAAAGCAGTCACATGAGCACCACCTAATTCTGGAGTAATAGGACGAAGAGGAACTTGGACCCTCTTCACATGCATACCAATAGAGGTATCCCCAATATCAATACCAGCCTGAGCAACAATTTCCTCCACCTCAACAGGATCCTTCATATAGTCGAAAGCGGCCAGCTGACCACTTCCCCCAGCGTGCAAGGTTGGAAGAACATTCACAATTTCCAAATCTTTAGCCATGGCAAGCTCACGCTCAACAACCAAAGCACGATTCAAATGTTCACAGCCCTGAACAGCCAAGTAAATCCCTTTAGGTTCCAAAACCTCAAGAATAGTTTTCACAATTCGTTGACCAATTTCACGGCTAGAGGCTTTGCCGATAGTCCCACCAGCAACCTCACTGGAAGACAATCCCAAGACAAAGATAGCTCCTCTCCCAATAGCTGAACGTTCAACAATATCTTCTACAAGCACACGTGTCTTCTCTTCTAAATCTAGCAACATCACAACAGCCCCCCTTTAGACAACAGCTGTATTCAAGATTCTCACAATAAGATAGTACAGAATCACAAAAAAGACAAGGAAAAATGCCCCTAATAATAATAACTGCCTACGACGTTTCTTACTTAGATCCCAGGAAAAACCAAATCCCATCAAAAAAGGACCAACACTATAACTTAGCATAAACCATAAATCTACACGTGCTATATGCCCAAAAGATGAAATAAAGGCTGCCAAACCTATTAAGGATAAAATCCAAGAAAAGTCCCAACGATCTGGTTTAGCAAAAGCTAAGCCTATTAAGAAGCAGCCCAAGGCAGGCATGATAATAAATGATAGGGTCATAAAATAAAACATGCCATTATTATAGCATGTTTTACAGTTTCATGTTAGTGGCGGTTAATAACACCATAAGCAATAGTAAATGCAATAGCAGCAATACCTACAACGATTGCCATGATGGCCCAAAAAATAGTCATTGCACGGCGTCCCTTGCGATTGTTGAAAGGAAGTCCCCAACCAATCATGATAACACCTAGCAATCCAAGCCAGATTTTATAAGTGATAACAATCGCCGAATCAAAATAGGCAAAAGCAACCAAACCTAAACCTAGCAAAGAAATCAAATAAGACCACTTACCCTTCAAAAATGAAGGCAAGGCCCAACCAAATAACACTAAACCTAGTAGAGCAAGAGCTCCACCACCAAAAAATACAGGTACAATATAATTATCAAACATATTCATATTATAGCATATCTTAAAAAGTTAGGAAATAGAATCTATCAACCAAAGCCATATCCACTCTTTAAAATTTGTTCACTCCCAATCACAGATTAATTGGCAGATACTAACTATTTATTTTGGTACAAAAAAACAAGACCCAGAAAGGACCTTGTTTTAATAAGCTAATTAAGCTTTGTTTGCGCTACTTCTATAATCAAAACGAACTGAAATTTAGAAATCGGGGGCAAAATGGGGGAAAAACATAAGAAAAAGGCTTGCCCACATTGGACAAACCCTTTATTTTCAAGCTTATATAGTCTAATTAAGCTTTGTTTGCTGAACATAGTTGATTTATTCGCCATACTTCCCATTACACCGTAAAACGCTATATTTAAGATTTTAAACAACTATATTAATAGGAAGAGAACTTCATTATTCCTCTTAGTTCTATAAAAAGTGTGGCTAATTTGAGGCAAAATATTAAATTGAATTTGCCTCAAATCGTAAAACCTAGTTTGACAAGGTTTTATTTGATTAATTGTATAACAGCATTATATCAACTCCCAGCAAATTCTATATAACTTTTTGATGCAAAGAATTTGTATAGTTTTTCTTAGATAAGGGAAGTAATTCAAAAATCAGACACTAAAAATCTAAATTTTGGAGATCGGTACATAAATACCTATTTTTCTTTTAAACACATGGATTATCTTTATTCTCTTTTAGGATCGGTAAGAATCGTAAACAATAACTTATTACATGTATAAATACTACAATTCCTAATACCCAAAAAATATTTAAAGATACTTTTGTTATGTAACAATAAATATATAAAATTACAACGATTAAAAATAGGTTGACATCTATTATAGATTTTACATAGTTTGCTTTCTCTGTAAGTTTAATTTCCTCACCGTGTTTTAAAAGATAATAGTTCAAAAAATATTGAATTTTGTCTAAAAAAGTAGGAACAAATATTGGTAGTGAGAGCTTGATCATTTCAAACGTTGTATCAGAATTTGAAAAACTATAGAATGTAAATAGTAGTGAACTACATATAGTAATAGAAAACAGATTAATAATTACATTAGAACAACAGCTATTTTTACCAGATTTATTTTCTTTACGAGATTCTGCAGAGAGCGCTTCAGAATTATCCTTACCACGCTGTATTGTAATCTTAGAATATAAAGACTTGCATTGATATAGTAAAAAAGAAAAAGTAATAACTAGAATTACAGAGAATAGTGATCCTAAAGCAAATGAATTTGCCGTAATTACGTAAAGATGTCCTAAAGTAACATTGCTTTGATTATGATGTACCAAAATAAGCAGAATTAAAAGAAAAATATATATAAAAATATTAGCAAATGCAGATAATGCCCTATATTGTATCAAATATTTGAATTTTTTTCCTTGAGAATATTCTGTCTGTAAAATAACATTATCCATGATAGAGGGCACGATTTTGGGCAACACCCAAAGTAACATACTTATACTAGCAAAATCAAGAGTACGTTTATTAGTTCCACCGATATCAAAGTTTATTAAGAATGTTACCATAACGGTTGTTGCCAAAGTTATTATTGATATAATACTTAGCATCTTTAAATCTTCTTTAGCAACTACAGCTACATTGAGAATGAAAAACCTAATCAGAAATATCAAATAGTATGATGTGATTCCATCACTAAAGTTAAAATGGTTTACCCCGTTATTTAGAGGTATTAAAACAGAAAAATTCAACAATAAGACAAAATATGAAATAATACTTCCAATTATATAAACGCGATATTTGATTTCTTTTTTATTACCAGTATTAGAATTTGACTCTAAATATGGAATTGCCAAAGAACACAAGTTCATTTTATAATTATTATTTACTTTGTTAATGATTTCTTGAGATTTTTTCCAATTTAAGAATATATTGATTATTAAAGAATATAATAGGGATAAAATAATCAATATTGTTAAGTAACATTCCTCTTTTGTCATAGTAATTTTATATATAGTAATATTTTCTCTGGGTAATTTACTTATCATATTACTTATAATATATATACAAACTAGAATTATAGAATCTGAAAAAAATTGTGCAAAAGGATACACCCTATCTATATATCGGTAATAAACAATCAACAAACTTGGTATAAATGAACATAGAGCTATCTCAACTAGTTTCAATAAAAAATTCCAATTTATTATATTTACTGACATTATTAGCGGAACAATTCCCTCAAATAAAATATACTCTGAAGTTATAATAGGTATAAATGCCAACCATATGAAGATATTACTGGGAATAGTCAAGTTTTGATAATAACTATTTGAATACAATTTGGATAGGTAATAAAAAATAGCTATCTTAGTTATTACTCCCACAGAAATGAAAAGCCAAGATGGAAATGGGTGATTGAAAATCGTTTTACTTGTGACAAAAAACGAATAAAAAATTAAAGAAATTAAAAAGAATATTAACTTCGGTTTTGCCCAATCACTCATTATATCTTTTAGAGAATGTGTTAGTTTATCTTTATTCAATTTTTATCCTCCTTACGAAATAATATCCTATCAAACTTTATAAAATTATTTATTTGACTGATAAACAAGGTAACTATAAAACTCTATATAATTTAAACTTATTTGAACAATAATTTTTCACCTTGCAATTGCTCAATCAATTTATCTTTCATAACACTATCAACGATCCTATAATTTGACTGCCAAAGCGTTTTCATTTTGCCCACCATCTGAGGATTTGTATCAGTTTCAAATGTATTTTGAACAAGTCTCACACCACAATCTTGCCAAATTTCAATCGGATCAAATAGCCAAGATACTTCTCCTTCTGTATTACGCTTCAGTAGGGCTCTGAAAGCTCCGAAAATTGGTAATAAGAAACCTGTTGAAATATCATATAAAACAGTCTGTTGGGTAAACATTGTTTTGAAGTTAGTGCCTTTTTCTTGTCCAGAAGTAACTCCCCGAACACGACCAAACGATGCTTTTGAACCATTTTCTTCTTTAAAGCGTCTATACTTTTCAGGCATTTCTTTCTGAATCAATTCATATAATTCAATTAACTTGGGCAACATAGGAGCAAGTTTACTATAGATATTATCTTCGCTATTTATCTCATTACTGTAGTCTTTGAAAACACTAGATTTAGCAGAATAAGCTTGAGTTGGAGCATTTGAGTCATCTGGAAATCTTTTAACATTAAATACAAACATCAACTTTAACAATTCAGAAATTGGAATTGATTTGTTCTCATTGTCCTTGTATGCCACGTTATCTTTAAATGGTTGATCTGAAATTGCCGTTTTAATAAAGTCAAATTTATCATCTAACTCAAATAGAGCTATATCGCTAACTTGAACAGACGTGTTTCTCGCATCCGCTAATGCAGTTACATTCAAAGTTTCTCCTACAATGACTTCTAATCGCACATACTTTTTAACATCATCCGATAAATAATCCCGATTATCGATAATAGCTCTATAGGTGTGCCCACCATCCAATATTCCATATTTAGATGTATCCTCTGCAAAATCAATGGTAACTTCACCTGTTGAATTGTTGAATTTCACTGATTCGGCGGTAATTACAATCCCACGATTATTAATATCGAAACTAATATTATCATTTGCTTTAACAGCAGCAATCAATTGTCTAGCAACTGAAGTATTCATTTTGGGAGTTCTAGGATTAACATCTAATGAAAAATCAGAAGGTAAATCTCTAAATTCAGTTAAAACCATATAAGTAGTGATATTGCTATCCGATGGAGAAGTAAATGTACGAAGCGCTTTCGCTTTAAAAGTTGTTGTTGTCATTTGACGACCTCCTATTTAATATTTTGTTGAAAGCCATTGCTCTAACTGTTAATAGTATAACATCTAACATAGAAGTTTAAAAGAAACCAAGGTACCTGTTATATGGTATAATTACAATATGACTAGAAGAAAAGAACCTCAAAGAAATTTAATGAAAATTGGGAATATAATACGAAACCATAGATTAAATCTTTTATTAGATAATGGGCGAGAGGGTTTTTTATCGGATCGTTTAGAAAAAGGAATTTTAAATGATAACTCCATATCTTTGGAAAGCTTAAAAAATATAGAAAATGGATACACAATGCCTAGTTTACCAACATTGAAGTTACTGGCAATTGCTTTAGAGGTTGATTTCTTTAAACTTGTAGAAGAAATTTACGATTTGATTTATTAATAACAAATTATTTTAGAGTTTTATAGTGATCTACATTATATATAATGTACTTGGGAAGGTAATAATTCAAACAAGAAATATGTATCATAAAACCAGGTAATAAAAGTTGTAAATTGAATTGAGCAATATGGAAAAACTGTGTCTAATCAAGACTATAGGAGTTACAAAGCTCTTAAGGGTTGCGATTTTTCTTTATAATAAACTGATTTTAAAATTAACTACATTACACAACTTAGCTTACCAATAAAATAAAAAACCTTGCAGAACGCAAGGTAATAGGTAGTAATGTGTTAAGAATTCTAAAACTTTACGAGCTTGCTTAAGACCTGGTTTAATAAGCGTTTATTTCAACCAGTTTCAAAAAGCTTTAGCTTCAGCATTTCTAAAGATCCCGTCCGTGTTAATTTTTTACTATGTTTGATTATATTTTAGTTGAATGATGTCAATTTTGACTCCTAGTGTAAGCGAGTTTGCTATTATAAATCTCGTTACTTTTACTAGCATTATATCATAAATTCAATTCAGTCATTTTCCGTCTCATTTCTTGTTCATCACAAGACAACCTTGACGGTGACTACTATTGGATTGATACAGAAAATGGTCTAAGAAATGAGTTGTCATTCTCTATCAAAGCTACTGAAGGTACGATTGAGAAGGGAGAGTACGACAAATTCACCGTCAGTAGCAAAAACAACACCTTTGAACTTTCTGGAGAAGATGCTTCAACTAAAGAAGTGACTTACAAACATTCCGACAGAGTCATAACTGTTGATATCAGTGGTACTGAGCATGAGTATTATAAGGAAGGCACTGATGCTTATGAAGAAGCTGTCAAGAAATACAATGAATTACAAAACTAAAAAGGGCTATCTGTTATATAACGGACAGGCCTTTTTCTTGTCATGCACGGTTATTCGACAAATTCTTTTCGTTGTTTTTTACAATTGTATCATAAGTGGACTTTTCGATAAATCCGTATCGTTTCCCTCTATTGCCAATATAATCAGTAGCATAACTACTCAACGCAATATATTCCGGCGTCCCCTCTTTTACAAATATTACTTCATAATTATTACCACCAGTATTTTTTATAACTGCTAGGTCATTTTCTTTTGCAACATTTGTTCCATAGACTTTAGTGGTCGTCAAAAATCTGAAGTCTAAATTATTTTCAGCCTCAAATGTCACTCTCCCCTTTAGTCCTGTTTTATTCAATTGAGGATAAGATAACTCCAGTTCAGCAGAGTAAGTTTTTTTAATACCTCTACTATTTCTAATTAACAATGGCGGGAAATAACCCATAACATTCTTACTTAGCCAAATATATTGTGTCCCATTCTTTCTCTGAACAATTCTCGATGTATCATTATGAGATAATGTAGTAATTAGATATTCTGTTTCAGGTATATCCAATTCTGAAGTTTTTGATTTTACATAATTCTCCTCGTCATACAGTAGGTTATTGTACGGTTGGGTTTCATCGTAACTACGAAAAACGTCAAAGATTTGCCATCCTTGTTTTTCGATATTTTCTATAAGATCTGTCCACGAAAAATCCATGTCACTTAAAGTGGTAGAATCCGCAAGAAAGGACGACTCTACATTTAAAGCCATACCAGGTCCAGTAAAGTTTCCAGATGATATAACTAAACTTTGATGATCCGAATCTTCAGAAAAACAACCATACATTTTCGAATGAAGCAATCTTTTTCGATTAACAAGCTTTACTTTAACACCTCTATTGACAAGTTCTTTAACCACCTGAGTACTACTAAGTCTTTGAGAACCTGAGGCTCCAAGAATAGCAATAACTTGCCCTCCATTTTTTATATGATTTTCAAAAAAATCAAAAAAGCGGATACCACCATTATAATTAGCAAAACCTGAAATTACTACCAATGTAGATTTGGAATCAACATTCTGGTCAAGCCACATTTTATCAAGTAAGTCTGGTAAATTTCCGAGTGTTTCATCAGTTGAATAGACATCTGGGTGAATTGTAAAAAAGTTCATTTCGTACCCCCAATATCCATAGAATATCACAATAAAAGAATAATCACAAGGTGACTATTCTTTTATATTTTCTTTAAAACTACTAAACCTTCAGCATTTACAGCATTCTTAGAATTTATACCATATCTTTTGTAAGTCTGGAGTTCTTCAACTCCAATAAATTGCCAACCAACTGACTCAGCAACTTCACCTAACAGACCTGGAGTATCTATTACAAACTCGATTCCACCCAATGTAGTTTTGTTTTTCCCAACCACTAACAAATAATATCCACCATCTTTTATATTTGTTTTTAGGTTTTGGAACATTTTTTTCATCTCTTTAAAATATTGATACATCAATGGTGGGGTTGCTTTCCTTCTAAAACCATCATTTTTCAGATCTAATGAACTTTCAAGATTAGAAATCAAACTAATTGTCTTCTTAGGTAAATTAGCCTGATTTTCAATCATTTCAGCCCGTAATTTATCTAATTTTAATTTGGTTGCCTCCCGTGAACCAGTCAGACTTGCATCCAACTCTTTTATTTCAGAAGGTTTTCCACGTTTAGTCCATACAATACTAAGCCTCTGAGTATCAATATATGGCAACGCCGTAGCATAAGGGGGACTTGTTATTGCGATATCAAACTTTTGTTGCGACTTATACTCAATATTACTGAAATAAATTTGACTATTCTTTTTAAATTTCCCTTTATAAACGTTCTTAAATCGTTTCAATCTCTCTATATATTTATTAACATCTTCGGAAATTCTATCAAAAATATCAATTTGATCAGGAATTTCTTTTCTCCTTCTAATTCTTAAATCACCCGGTTCTTGATAAGAGTATTCTCTTAGAATATTACTAATAACCACCATTAGAATATCTCTGAATTCTTCCTCTTTTTCAATTTGCAACTTCAATGTTTCTATTTTTTTTAAGGTATCTATCGGAAACCATTTTTGCAAATAAACTTCCCTTTCAGACACTCCTAATTCAATTTGTTTCCACTCTTTATTTGCCTTAGCAATACAGGTATCCCAAACATCATTAAATTTATCTAAATCACAAACCATTGAATCTTGTTTGGCTTTTGAAATAAGTACAGCCATTGGATTTACATCTGTTCCAAATGCATCTATCCCTAGTAGCGAAGCTTCAAGTAAAGTAGTTCCACTTCCCGCATATGGATCATAAATCTTAACATCTTCTGTTTCAAAATTCAAAAATTGGTTTATTAATGAATGTACTGTTTGAGGGTTAAATTTCCCTTTATACTCATGTATTCCATGCGATGAATATCGTGTGCTATATCTTTTATTATTATATGTAGAGAGCTCCCATGAAATAATATCTGGAATCAATCTTTCTCCATTTGGTAAAACAACCTCTTTAAAATATGTCAGTTTCTGTAACATTTTTTTCGGAATACAATATTCGGAATCAACTTCAAAATAATTATTTTGAACACTGATTATTTCCTCTTTATTCCCAAATAAAATTTTAAGCTCTGATTTTGCAAATTTTTTTTCATATTCAAAAAGTCTAGGACGTAATCTAAACTTATACATTATTTTCCCTTCTTAAATACAACTATTTTTTCTGTATTTATTTTTGAATTTTTTGGATTGAAGGATTTTTTCCCTATTAGTATTTCTCTTTCGACTGTTGTAATAAATTTTAATCCTATTCTTTTTCCAATCAATTCTATATCGTATCCGTTATCGTACTCAACTCCTCTTATAATTGATCGACCGACAACTACTGCAATATAGCCTCCATCAACAAGAACATCAAGTGACATTTGAAGAATTTTTTCCATCTGCTGATGAAATACTTCAATTGATTCAGGTGTTTTTCTAAAATATCTAGTTCTTGTACCAATTTCTTCTTTTTTAACTTCTTTAGGATCAAAACCTAAGAACTCCATCCGAAATTTATGATACAACCAATATTCATAAGCGTTAGGATATGGTGGAGAGGTAATAACGGCTCCAACTTTATTGGTATATTTCTTGTAATCAAAATTAATAGATGATTCTAAAAATAGATCTGTTTCTATTGATTTTTTTATATTTTCTTCGTAAACAGCTTTATATATTTTTTCGCAAGCTTGTGAAAAAAACTTCAAAACATCTTTTTCATAATATCCATTTTCCTTAGCCGCATACCTAGTATCACTTTCTTGATAGGATACTTTTACAACAATGCTGGATAAAGCTAGTAATAATCCATTTAATTCTTCTTCACAAAATAGTTTAGATTGTATAACATGTATCAGTGCAGAAAGTGTCTTATGAACTTCATTAGAAAACCAATGCTCGGCATTTGATATTTTTATTAAAGCTATTCTTTCTTTTTCTATTTTATATTCAACCTCTGATATGACCTCCTCAACAGAGTCAAGAAATGTTATCGGTATACTATTCAATTTCACTGATGATATTAAATAAGAAATCGGATTTAAATCTATACCAACAGTCTTCAGTCCTCTTCTCTTCGCTTCCAACAAAGTTGTACCACTCCCCATAAAGGGGTCCATTACAAACAATTCTTTGTCTATTCCAAATATATCCAATAGTTGTCCCGGAATTTGTTCAATAAATTTTGCCGGATATGGATGAAGTTGATTAATTTTAGAAGGAACTGAGTTTATAAAAGACCAGTCTGCTGTTTCAATATTATATTTTACAATTGATTCGCCATTCACTTTAGTTTTTCCTTTCTGATAAATTATATCATTTAATCAAAAAAATTCCCAGTGATAAAAACATCATTTTTTCTAAAATCTCCTCAACAATACTTAGATTTTAACAAAAAGATCTTTACAGTCTTTATTGATAAGACTAGACGTAAACTTTCCTCTTCTCGATATACTTTGCGAATTCAAATTACTGCGTAGATTGATACATCATGATAATTTGATTCCAATGAATCTTCCGAAATCAAGAATGCAAAGTCATTCGGATAAATTTTCATATACTTGATAAACAAATCAAGGTAAAACCATTACATTATCTTGGGCTTCCCAAATTACTTAAGCAGTTTTAATATGGCTAAACACCTGCAAATACTGATACTTCCTAACCATCTTACTTTCATCACTCATTTCAATCTTGAAGTAAAAATAGTGATCTCGGCCGTCTTTGCTGTTTTCTTTATTGAGTTTGAAATAGTTCTTTTGGCTCATGGCCATTTCTCTGAGTATATCATCAGTGAGGAATGTCAATGGTACATCCATAGCTGAATACTTGTAGAAGTCTTCTTCAAACTTGATATAGGAGTCCGAGAAATAGTCAAACTGTAATTTATCTTTATAAATCTCTCTCCTACTCATCGTTCAATTCCTCCGTTAAACTGATTCCCAAAGTATCATCTACTTGAAGCAGCTGATACTTATCAGCAATTTTTATTGTGATTTCTGTTACTTGTCCTGTGTATCACTTTCTTCTCTTGTCAGATTTGACTTCAATTATTCCCCATTTTAGATTTTTTTCTAATTTTGCTCTATATGTCATTCCCATGATATTCTCCTAACTTACACCTCTAATGGCATAAAGTTTCCTACAATTTTACCAACGATACGAGGGTTTTCATCATAAGGAATATGGATGTCCTTATAATCCTTGTTAATAGAAACTAGGCGTAACCCTTCTTCATCTCGGTAGACTTTCTTGATAAAGGTTTGAGAGTTCCACACCACCGCATAGACTTCCCCATCATAATCGAACCCTGTCTCACGAATAAGAGCAACAGATCCATTATGATAGGTAGGCTCCATGGAATCACCTGAAATCCAGGAAGCAAAATCATGAGCCAGTTCCTTATCAAAGTAAACCGTATCAAAGCTCTTATCATCATAGACAGTGGTACCAATACCAGCTGACAGGCTTTCGTAGACACGATAAGGGAAGGTAGGCATAGCAATAATATTAGATTGTTTATCTACTAAGTCTTTAACATAGTTCATAGCCTTGGTCTGATTGGTAGGATACAGTTGCTTATAAAGCATAGCAATTTCTTCCTCATAGAAGAACTCTTCTGTCACACCTAAAATCTCAGAAATCTTTTTCAAGTTGGCTTTGTTGGGGACTGCTCTACCATTTTCCCAAGAGAAATAAGAAGAGCGGTTAATATCAAGAAGCCGTGCAATCTCGCTTTGTTTCATCCCCAGCTCTTCACGTTTTTGTTTTAATTTTGTACCATTGAACATCTCATGCCCTTTCTAACAATAACTGTGTTTTGGCGTTACTAACAGCTTGTCTCTCTGTTAACCTATCCTTTTTCCAGGCAAAGTAAATGACTTTACCATAATCAAAAAGTTGACCACAAGAAATATCTGATTTTTCAGCTTCCAAAGTTTGTCTAAACTCTTTGTCCTTCAATTCATAGATTTGTCGGTCTGACAGATAACCGTCTATAGTCAGCAAGTGATAGGCCTTAGTCAGCATATCTATGATGACTTGCTGGTACTCTGCGATAATAGAGGACTTCAACAAGCCAAACATATCCACAATTCTATCTAATTGACCATTTTTATAGTCTTGAATTGCATGATTAACCTCATCTAATGAATGATTCGTTTCGTAACTGAATAAATCTCTAAAGCGATAGACCAAGGCTTCAGCAGAAACCTTCAAATCCTTCATTATTCGTGAGAAGCTATCATGCCTATAAAATATTTTTGACAGCAAAACAATGCTTGGCATAAGCACAAATGCTGAAAAGAGATTTGCTTCACTCTCAAAGATAGAGTCAGATTCATCCTTTAACTCCGTAAAGAAAGAGCCAGTATGCTTTAGGAGAAAATGCCCCAACTCATGGCACTTGGTAAAGTTCTGTTTTACTTGTGGATTTTCCTTTTCATAAGAAAATGAAACACCGCTCTTATCAATCAAGGTCAACCCTTCAATCTTGCGACTGGAAAAATGATGCTCCATTACCTTGATATTGTGACTCTCAACAATATGGTTGAAAAATCCTTCAAAGTCATACCCCAAAAGAGAAGAGTCATTCTCCTTGATATACTTGTAAATATAACGATTTGCAACTTCTTTAATTTGGCTGTATCGTGTATCCATAATACCTCCTCGAGGTTGTGTTGTTTTATAAACTAACGATCATTGTATAGAAAAAGTGGACGATTGTCCACTTAAAACATCAAAATCCTAACGGTTTTGACATGATTCCGCTAATTATTAATTGTTCGATTTCCTTTTCTATTCTTTGTTCTTCATGTTCTCTTATTTGTTCTTCTATGTAAAATTCGTCTTCAAAATCACGTAAATCTGCCTCATCAAAAGCTGTTTGATAAATATATTCTTCTAACTCTATTTCTATATATTGAATCGCAACCTCATAAATTTTATCTATATCAAGGCTTTCATATAGTACTGGTAGAAGAGTAAAATGATCTTTCAGTATCTGTTCATAATAGTAATCAAATATTTTATCTACTATTTCTCTTCTTTCACTTTCTGGATCGACAAAGTCTATTGGATCAAGAGAACTTTTTGAAAAAAATTCATCAAATATTTCATACCAATTTGCAAAAAAAGGATCATCAATTTTATCGATTATTTTTTGTTCTACTAATTTTGCAATTTCTTGCAACACATTAACACCAGTTTCTTTTTCTGCTAAATCTACAATATTGTTTTGACTCAACCCCTCATTCACACAATCCAACATTAGCTTATCTATTTTTTCGATTAACTCAATCAGTTTAGAAAATTCTAAATCCATTCCTACTACAATCAAATTCTGATTGTAGGACGAGTAAAGAAACTCCTTGATAAAGGTATCCTGTAAACACCTATTTTCGGATTCGCATATTTTCTCAATAACTTCAGGTAATTTTTTGAAGGTAAAGAACAATCCAGAATCACCATTTGATATTTCCGATAATCCCTGAAGACACTCTTTCACCATATTGATATCTTCAGTTGATATATCACTCTTCTTCAAAAAAGATAATAGTTTATTACCTAAGAATCTGTTTCGGTCTAAGTAACTCTTAAACTTATTATTATCAGAGATATACTTCTCAAAACCACTTTCTGATTTATTACTCAATAAATAAAATGGTAGTAAATATCGTGATCTATGCTCTAGGATATTCTTAAAACTACTATCTCTTAAAACCTTTACTCTCAGATAATCATATACTGATGGATTTCTAAATTCAATTTCTTTTTTTTCAGTATGTTCACTACTATTTATAATAAGATTTTTTTTCAACCAGAACCCAACTAGACCATCAAAAAATTCATCAAATAATATCATTTCATTATAAAATACACTACAATAGCTCTCTAAAAATTTGTATAAAATCGGACTTTGGTCATAAATTGATGCAGTTAGATATAATAACAATTTTTCATCTCTAGAAAGTTGACTGAATAATTCATCGTAGAGCCTATCTGGATTATTAAGAAATTCCATAGCTTTTTCAAAAAAATTACCTTGAAAAACTTTAGACTCTCTCACAAGTGCTTCAACTAACCTTGGAGTATAATTTTTATGACAAACTATAGACATATAATTGGTGTCATTCAATAACGCCTTAAAGTTATTGGCAATTATACTTTTTCCACCTTCTTTAGCTAACGTAAAATATTTATCAAAAGTCAATTTTAAAATTTTAGTCTTATCTATATCAGAAATCTTTGATATATCTATAGTGATTTTTTCTTCAATATCTTCGATAAATTGTGAAAATTCAATATTTTGTTTTTGTGCTTCTTCTAGAATAGGAGTTCTAGAATTAAATACTAAATATAGATTTCCAGAATTCCTTGAAAAACTGACAATTTTTTTAATATGCAATAAATTTGACTCAGTAGCGTTAAAGACGTTTCTACCAACGAAATCATCAAAAATAATTAGCATTCTTTCTGATAACTCGGCTTTTCTTTCAGAAAATTGTTTTACAACACTTGTAATATCATTAACACTTTTTATAAGAACGTTGGTCTTAATATCTTTGTGCATACTGAATAAAGCACCCAAGTACTGACTAGCAGTCGTTTTCCCAACACCTGGATCGCCAGTCAAAAAAACAACATGATTCTCCATTAGTATATTATAGGCAGAGTCCATTTCTGAAGTAACCGCTACAAATCTCGAATCAAATGTGTCAAAAAAATATGAGTTATCAAGCTCAATAACTTCTTTACCAAAATCTTTGATTATTTTCTCAAAGTCTTTTCCAATTAAATTATAGTTTTCAAAAATTTCTTTGTATTCTTCAATTTCAGAAAACCGTCTTAAACTTTCTCCGTCAATAATATGTTGATCTGTTTTTATCCATTCAGGTTTCAGCTCACGTATCTCTCTAGTAGTTTTCTGATTCAATCTAACAGACGTTACTACAACATAATCAAAGTCATTACTCCAACCATTATCCTGAGAGGTCTTTTTAAGTTTAGCGAGCTCGTCACGAATTGTATTTAAAAAAACTTTTGGAGTTGTACTTGGTTGATAACGTTTAGATTGAACAACTATTGAGGGTCTTTTTGTATCATCGATTCCATCTATACCTCCATCAGCACCTTCTCCAAAAGATAATATTCTTTTTTCAAAAATTTTTTCAACAATTCTATTAGCAAATTTTTCAAAGTCATCAGGTGACAAATATTCAGTTGGTACTCTCATATTCATTTTATATCTCTAAATACATCCATTCTGACGCCATAGAACTCAGCAAGTTTAGCAGTCGTACTCAGATACATATCCGTCTCCTCATTTTCCCAACAAGCTACTGTACGTTCTGATACACTGAATTATTTGGAAAGTTCACTTCTGGTTAGTCCTTTTTATTTTCTAAGTTCTTTTAAAAATTGCGTTCCTCTACTCCTTATTCACAGCTCTACTTATCTATTCGTAAAACTTTATAAAAAGTGAGAAAATTTTATTTTTCATCATCAAAAAGTCTCTTCCTCTCCTTCATAAACTGAAGCAACTCTTGTTTGAAGACTTCTTTTTCTTCATTATTCATACCATCTGATGTGGTTCTGAAGAGCAATTCTACTTCTGACAAATCAATATCATCAGTTTTATCATTTGAAACTAAAGTATCGACAGATACATTAAAAAGTTTGGCAATCTTCACGAGATTTTCTTGTGTTGGTTTTTTGACTCCTCGTTCCCATGAAGCATAAGCTGGTTGCGAAATACCCAACTTTTCAGCAACATCAACCTGAGTTAATTGTGCTTGTTTTCTTAGATTTTTTAAACGTTCCGAAAAATCCATCATGTTCCTCTTAAAAATTTTTAAAGAATTTTTTCAAAAACCTCTTGACAAATATAACCAACGGTTATATAATCTAGATATAGCTGATGGTTATACTGTTGTTAAAAATAATAATGCCTAACATCCAGCATCACGATCTTTGAAAATTAAATAAAAAGTGCGTCTGACAACCAGAGGACTGACTATCAAACTACACTAAACTTCGTACCTTTATTGTAAATGTTTTGATAAGTAAAGTCAAGTCCGTTTTATGGTTGAAGTGAAGATTAAAACAAGTATTTTGTGGGCTTCCACGCATTTCGGACTTTCGCACTTTTGCCGAATAGTAAAGTGAACTGGTTGCGCAAGATTGCGTAAGAGAATCCCTTGGGTATGACAATGACTCCCTAAAGAGATTGGCCGGGCAAGCGGTGGTAATTGACGCAAAGCACCTTGCTAAACGTTACCACCGTGGAAAGAGGGATCTTTCCAACCAAACAACTTTTCTTTACTGCTGTCTATCTTTTGAGATAGACTTACCCTCAAGCTACTAAGTTTTCCTTATGTCTTAGTAGCTTTTTTACGCTTACAATAAAGGAGAAATTATGACTAACTTTTTTCGCATTACAATGTAAACGCCTATATGATAACTATGAATTCACCTATGGCATGTTTAGCTATTCACCTAAACTACAAGCTAAACTCTATGCACAAGCTCTACTTGACCTAGATCATTTAGTCCAAGAAGCTCGTAGAAATAGCTACCCTAGTGGTGATATTCAATTCTATAGTCGACAGTTTAAACGTAAACTATTTACCCACTATTACTCAAGAGTGAAGCAATTAGCTTAACTCTTTTTATTTTGCTTAAATTTAGAAAGGAAAATTCTATGATTCCAGAAACACTTGTTATGAAACCAGACTTTATTGGCCCTGCTTACTACGAAAAATTAGGTAATGCCCCTCGCTTTATTTTTGGCAAAGAAGGCAAATACCAACGCCACATTCTTAATAGTGAAAAACATGGGGCCTTCCACGTTATCACCCCTGCTTCGACAACGGTCTTTCCAGAAGATGCTCTCGTAGAAACGGTCAACCCGATTTTTCTCTCAGATACAGCTCTAAACGGCAACTCAGTTGCTCCAGCCCTCAATGTCTTTGCGGAAAAATTAGTCCTAAAAAAATAAGAAAGTAAAGGAGAAATACATATGGCTAAAATTGGATTAAACTACGGAGAAAAACTACAAATTGCGGATAAGACCTATCGTGTCATTACGGATGGTCTAAACGTGCCTGAAGTCCTTGGAAAACTCTCTTTCCGTGGCATTGAAGGCCCTGATATCATCTATGAAGAAGATCGTACCCAACGAAACCCTGACGGCTCTTTTGTCCAAATCAATACAGGTGAAATCCGTGGGATTGTGGTGGCGATTCATTCTTCTGTCCAACACGAAACCCTCTTTTTCACCATTGCTGATATGGCACAGTCTGAAATCGAAGACTTAGGGATTAAATACCGTGAAGAAGTTGAGCTGGAAGATATCGTCATTACCCACACTCACGTTAACCGTAATGATATTTACAAGCTCTTTGCTTCTAAAATCAAGAAAAAGAATGGAGGGGCACCCCTTAAGGAAAACAAACCACTAGACAACAAGAAAGATAATTAGGAAGTGATGTACTATGAAGCTCTTTACCTATCGTGGGATAAGAGTTAGGGCCTTTTATCGTTATATTCGGGGAATTACCTGGTTTATCTGGTGGTTCCCTTCTTTGTTAGCGATTGGACATTATTGTTATGTCAATCTAGAAGAATTGAGGGACCATCCCTTGCCACAAGTTTACTTTATCGGGGGTGTCCTTGTTGCTTCTTGCTTAGTGGCTTACCTACTAAATCACATGTGCTACGAGAAAATCCTCTTCTTTCAAAAGCTCAATAGCCTACGAATTTTGTCTCGCTTCCTGATCGAAAACAACCTCTATTTGATTAAAAATATCAGACGTGAAAACAAAACGATTGAAAAGATTGTCCTTCCTCAGGTCTACTTGAAACAGTCTCGTTACAAGATTGAAGTCCGTTTCATCCTAGAAGGCAATAAATTTCAAGACCGTTTTCTCAATCTTGGTTCAACTCTCGAAGTCATGTTTAATGGGGATTTTCGTAATAAAACCTTTGATAAACGTTTTATCACCTATGATATTGCCATCAACCGCATTGATAGTCGTATCACCATTAATGACGTAGTGGTCAAGGGCTCTAAACTCCAACTTATGACAGACGTCACTTGGGATTATATTGAAGAGCCTCACTTGCTCATTGGTGGGGGAACTGGTGGCGGTAAAACCGTAGTCCTTATGACTATTATTTATGCACTCGCTAAGATTGGCTTTGTGGATATTTGTGACCCAAAGAACTCTGACCTGGCTGGACTCAAAAATATTCCCGTCTTTCATGGTCGTGTCTATACAAGCAAAGAAGACATCATCCAGTGTTTTAAAGAGAACGTTGCCTTCATGGAAAAACGCTACGAGCTTATGTCTACCTCACCCAAATTTCAAGCTGGGAAGAACTTTACACACTACGGTATGACACCCAAATTCATCCTCGTCGACGAGTGGGCAGCCCTTATGGCCAAGATTGACCGTGACTATAACCTCCAGTCAGAACTCATGGAATACCTCTCTCAGCTCGTCCTAGAGGGCCGTCAAGCCGGTGTTTTTATCATCTTTGCCATGCAACGGCCTGACGGTGAGTTCATCAAAACAGCTCTTCGAGATAACTTTATGAAGCGTCTCTCAGTTGGACACTTGGAATCAACGGGTTACGACATGATGTTTGGGGATGCCAATAAAACCAAAGAGTTTAAAAAACTCGATGAAATCAATGGCGTCAAAGTTAAAGGACGAGGTTATATTGCTAATAACGGAGACTTGGCTGGCGAATTCTTCTCACCTTACGTACCACTCGACCAAGGCTTCTCTTTCTATGATGCCTACGCAAAAATCCCTATTATGGAATATGATGGCGAAGAATTTGAAGTTTTTGGAGAAGTCCGACCTCAACCAGAAACGATTAAATCAATAGAGGATGAAGATACTCTAAACACTAATACTAACCTAAGACCACTCAAGGAATTTGCGGAGGAACAAGACCTCAAAATGGCGACGCTTCGAAAGATTATTTATCTCTTACAAGAACAAGGGATTGTTTTTGAACGGACGGAATCCGCCATTCTAGTCGATCCTTTTCAAGAAGAACTCCTTCTTGAAAGTCTTATCCACTTTGAGGAGGGAGGACGCAAATCTTATCCAAAAGCCGTTGAAGCGACGCTTAGTCATCATGGGCTAGGACAAGGGCAAGGGCAAGCCTGACCACAGGTCAGGCGCAGACCGTAGCCCGAAGTTCCTAGGCCATGATGAGACTTCAACCCCCGATTTCTAATTCCGAGAAACCATTTGAAATGAAAAAGAATGCTGATAAAACAACATTCTTTTTGTAATATATTTTATAAAATTTCAATCCTTTGATTGTTTGGCTACCAAAAAGCTACCAAAATAGACCAATCCCTTAAAGTATAGTATACACAACACCTGTCAACTAGTTATCCTAGTTTTCTCCAATCATTATCAATCGAAAATGATGAGAATTGCCATGGTTCTGAAACTTCAAAAATTTTATATTCTTTGTAATCATCTTTTGAATCCCAATAAGAAATTCTTACTTCATCAAATTCCAAATTATATAATTCACTTTGAGTTATAGTAAAGCAGAGTTCAAATCTCTTTATACTATTACTTTCAATTAAAAATGAATATGCACCATCTTCCCCATATGATTCCATTTTCTCACCCTTTGAAAAATGTGATATTTGATGTGTTTTACCTATGAAACTATTTTTATTATATAAAGCCAAATTCATATTTCTAATAATTTGACTTTTACCTTTTGTATTATGAATTTCAACCCATAAAGGAACATTGAATACTATTTCCTCTTGATTTCCATAAAACCCCCATGGTTCACCACTCACGCTGTCATAAACCGACATTATATATATATTAACATTCCCTTTATTTAATTGATATTCACTTATTTTGAAATGAACCAAACTTGTTATCGTAGCAGATAGTATAGAAATAAAAGCTCCTATAAATACTTGATTTTTAAACAAATAGTCCATTAAATCACCTTTGATTTTCCGTCATAATAAATTTTTTGCACAATGTTATTATTTACTGATTCTAGTTCTTCGCTAGTAATATCATTTACATCAATATCAAGTTTATCTAGATTACCAAAGTTCTTTTCTAAATCTAACAATAAATTTATCAAATTTAATTTTAAGTTGCTTACCACATGTTCCAGAGTAGATTTGTTTATAACTTGTTCTAACTGAACACACTGTATCCTAGAATTGCTAGCAGTTAAAACCATCGGTGCAAATTCAATTAGGTCATAAACACTTTCCATAGACATATTTCCTTCAATTGTTCCTATACCATCAGTAATATATCTTCTTCTTAAAATACTTTTTACCTCTTCTGTAAAAAATGTTTCTGAAAGTGGAGCAGAACTAATTTGAAAATTTCCATTAAGCCCTGAATATCTTATAGTATAAGATATATTTTTTCGATATTCTGGGATTATATCATCTTGAGTATACCCTCTTATCTCATTATCAATCCAGTTCTGTAATTGAAGATTATTTAATGAGAACGTGATTACTTTTAGCCTTAGCAGAGCATTCTCTAAACTAATATTATTTTCAACTAGATCTTTAATCAACTGACTTCTTGGCATTTTCCTCTCCTTCTGTAAACAATCATTTTTTGTTTGAAAGTCTATCTGATTTAAAAAAATATATACAATTATACAAAAGTAGAAACTATATAAAAAATTAATAAAATCTGGATACTCCCTTAGTTTTATTACAATAGGCAATAATGTTTGAAGTACTTTTTCATTATCAGAAATTATACTATCCAGGTTCGAAAAAAAAATCTCTCTAATCTTTTGAATAATGTCTATCGCACTCGCATTAGATAAAAATAATAGCACCAACAAAAATTGATTATTTTTTATAAAATCAACAAAAATAGAGTTATGAACTTTAAACTGAATAGCTTTAAATAATGTATAATCAAGATGATTGATAGATTCCGAATCTTTTTTTTGAATTTTATGTTTTTTAAAATATCTATAAAATAAGAAAAAAAATACTATAACTGACTGCCAAAAAATAACTTTTGGGTAGTTCCAATGCGTTATATAATAAATAACATAATCAATTATTATCTTTGCAAAAACGACAACAAGGAACCCATTTATTGGTCTGAGAATTCTGTTAGATATATCATGCATATCACTTATTCCTTAAATATTCCTTTATCAAGGTATAAATTTCTTTTTTCTCTTCTTCTGTCAGTTCATATTCCTTCAATAAACTAACAATTTCTTCTAGTCCATCATCACGTCCTTTTAAAATCTCAAAAGACGTACCAAAGATATCAGCTAATTTTTCTACTGTTTCATCCTTTGGATTTCTTCCCCCGTTTTCCCACCTAGCATATTGAGCTTGAGCTACCCCAAGTTTTTCAGCAACTTCTATTTGAGTAAGTCCTGCATCTAGTCGGGCTTTTTTTATATTGTCTTTTAACATTTTAAAATTCCTTTCACTTTTTTATTGACTTATAACCAAAATGGATGTATTATGTTTATATAACCAAAAAGGTTATATAAAAACAAAGCATACAAAATAGGCAATACTAGTTAGCTTATGAATATGCAAAAACACCCCAGAAAGCTCTGCAAAGCATTCTGAGGCTTTCGTTTAAAACCAACACAATTATACCAAAATGGTAATACAAAGTCCATAAGAAGCAAAATATGGCTAGATTGAGACTACTATGACAACTACACACTACACAATAAAAGATAATAACATTAGCAATACTCATTCATTCTATTCTCCTAGTTTAGGAACATCTATTCTAGTAAATGATGATGTATTTAATGACATTCGAAACGAAGAAATTGAGCTCCGAGCTCTTGAGTTGCTCTCGAGTTTTCTAGAAAAGTATTTTAGTTAGTTTATAAACCAGTAAATTGGGGATTGGGAGACAAGTGCAAGGGCGCAAGCCGAAGGCAAAGCGCCCGAGACACGAAGTTCTCCCAATCTCCCACTTAAAAGGTGGCGTTTCTAACAGCCAGCAAAAAGATACACTTAAGACAACGTCCTAAGTAACGAGTCATCGGCAAAACTCAATATCATCAACGAGTTTCGCATATTTCAGACATGGAAAGGAGGCGTTACAGTTGAAAAATACTATTCAATCTCTACGAAAATATCAAAGTAAAGTAGATTTATCAAAACTAGAAAAATCAGTTTATATCAGCATTGATAGATTAACAGTAATCTTTGATAGTGCCAATCAGTCACTTAGACGAATATTTCGTGAATTAAGAAAATCAATTGACAGTAATATTCAAGAATTTCACATACAAGAAAATCTAGGAGAAGGCTATTTTACTCTTTATAAAATGATTGATGAAGATAGTATCAATCTTATTTTCTTTCAACTAGCGACTTATGGTGGCTACGAGGTTATACGATTAGACTTCAACCCAAACTCTCTGAAAGAATTTGAGGCTCTACAAGTTTGGAGACAGATTATGAACTACGCTCGATTAAATCGCTTAGAAATTAGACTATCACGGTTAGATCTTGCGTTTGATATCTTTAACAGACCAGAAATCGTCTTTTTACAACATATCAAAGGTGGAGTTAGCCATAAAATATTCTATGGTAGAGGAGGAAACGTAGAAAGTAAATATTGGGGTGCTAGTGGTAGCAACGTTCAAGTACGTTTGTATGATAAGAATATCGAGGTATTAAGTCATAAAAGAGCTGATAAATTAAATATAAAGAGTAAACCTTTTTGGTGGCGGTTAGAATTCCAACTTCGGACAAAAGCTATAAACGAAGAAACCATTTCAGAGATTTCTAAACGATTGGAGAATTTCAGCTTTTTTAGTCTTTCAAGTGTTCCAGATGATAGCAAAGCATTTGCTTATATCTTTCTCCATGAGCCAGCACTCTTACCCGAACTATTCCCCTATCTGAAACCTAACACTATAAGAGTAAAAAAGACTAGACTTAGAAAACACCTAAAAGCATTTGATAGTAGCTCATTTTCTTTAGAGCTTCAAGATGCACTCAAAGAACAAACCCCACGATTAAATAATGAACTAAAGCAATTAATAGGAGAATTCCTAGAATTTACTAGTAAAGGAGAAATTGACTTATGAACGATAAATTAACTATAACAGTACAAGAAATTATGGACTTAGGTTTTTCAAAATGGACTGCTTATAATATTTTACGACAAGCAAAACATATTATGGTCGAGCGTGGTTTCGATTTCTATAACAATAAAGGACTTGGAACTGTTCCAGTATCAGTTGTAGCAGAAATACTTGGATTGGAGGAACTTCATGTCAAAAACTAGGTATACTGGTGTTACTAAAGATGATAAAACTGGGAAATATACCTATTATTTTAAAGCTGGGGTTGACCTAGCTACTGGTAAACCATATCAAGAGCGCAGACGTGGCTTTCAAACTGCAAAAGAAGCCTTTGAAGCACGAACTAGGGCTTTGAATAAGGTACAACAAAAAGGAAGCATTAAGCATACGCAATGGACTTTTAAACAATTTATGGAAGAAGTATTTATACCAAATTATTACGCCACTACGAGTCCGGATCTTGAACGAAGACGTCAAGTTATATTTGATGAATTTATTCAATACTTTGGCAAGAAAAAACCTAGAGAAATTACGACTTATGATGTAATAAATTATAGAAATAATTTATTGGAGAGATATTCAAATTCATATGCAAGAAACAAAATGACATTACTCAACCAAGTTTTAAAAACCGCAAAAAAATATGGTTTGATTTTTCATGAAATACCTACGAGTAATATTAGCCCTATCCCAATCACAAAAAAACATATAGATTTTTGGACAAAAGACGAATTTCAAAAAGTGATACACTCCCTTGATAAAGAGAGCTATTTTGAGCACTTTGTTTATACACTTTTTTGGCTTTATTATTTTACAGGAATGCGTGTAAATGAGGCGACTGCTCTTTATTGGGAAGATGTAGATTTTGAAAAGAAAACTCTAGCAATCAATCATAACTTACAGTACATCAACCGTAATAATTGGGTTCGGCGTAACAAACTAAAAACTGAAAGCTCCAGACGAACCATTGGCCTTGATGATAATACTCTAAACGTACTTAAAGAATGGAAAGAACGACAAGCAAAAGTTGACAAGATACCGTTCATTCTATCACTTGATGGAAACCCATATCGTAAACGTAGTATTAGAGACCAGATTCTAAAATATTCTAAACGTGCAGGAGTAAAATACATTCAACCAAAAGGTTTAAGACACTCCCATGCGTCATTACTTATTAATGAATATAATGTAAATGCTCTATATATTCAAAGACGATTAGGTCATTCTGATGTCAAAACTACACTTAGCATTTATAGTCATTTATACCCAAACGCTGATTCCGAATTAACAGATAAACTCAATCTCATATCAAGTGATTTTATCGACTAAATCTCTTTGGCTACCAAA
>NZ_KV817305.1:0-767 GCF_001814615.1 Streptococcus sp. HMSC078H12
AATCATAACCACCCGTCTAACGGGTGGTTTGATCAAGGGCTATAAGCCCATAATACCAGCCAGCGCCTAAAGACGCTGGCTTTCACTTTGTTCAAGCCTTATTGCTTTTGACTCGTCACAAGCCTCTCAAAGAGGCATTCGCATTACTTACCATTATCCCTAAAGGGATTTTCATATTCTTTAACGCTTAATTTGTCCAAAGCGATATCATGCTTCTCTTGTTCCTGGATATATTTCTTAATTGTGGCTTCATTTAGTCCTACCGTACTTACATAATATCCTTCTGCCCAAAAATGTCTGTTCCCAAATTTATATTTTAAATTGGCGTGTTTATCAAACATCATTAAGGCACTTTTACCTTTTAAATATCCCATAAAACTAGCTACACTCATTCGTGGTGGTATACTTACTAGCATGTGAACATGATCTGGCATTAAGTGGCCTTCTATTATTTCAACGCCTTTATATTGGCATAGTCTATGAAAAATCTCTCCAAGACTACTCCTATATTGATTATAGATTATTTTTCGTCTATACTTAGGTGTAAATACAATGTGGTACTTACACATCCATTTTGTATGTGATAAACTGTGAGCTTTTTGCGCCATAGTCTTAACTCCTTTCGTTTTACAATTGGCTTGAACACCTATATTGTAACTCGTTTGGAGTGTTTTTGTTATGACGGTATAACCTTCGATGCGCACCCGCATAGCGGGTGGTTTATTTGTTTCGCACCTTCGGAGCGAAACGGACTTAAAGTCACAAAA
>NZ_KV817306.1:0-35405 GCF_001814615.1 Streptococcus sp. HMSC078H12
TTCGGAGCGAAACGGACTTAAAGTCACAAAAACAAAAAATATCGCCATTTTCAGGCGATATCTTAGCTTTATTTCCATTTTAAATTAACATGGGCATTCATTTCTTTATAGGCAGTATCTATACGCTCTTTGGTTTCTTCATCCAGTTTATTTCTATATTTACCACCCTTAATGAAATCCTCTAAAATATAAGTTTGGTAAGTATACAAAGGGTATCCCTCTGGAGAAGTTGTTCCTTTAGGCGTACGGTTAACCCAAGTCGGATGCGCTTGAGCAGTCTTAATCGTGGTTTGACCATTCTTTTTCTCAAGGGTGACATCCATTAAGACACCCCTCTCTGTCCACTCTGCACTATCCACACCATCCATGGTCTCTATGCGCTGGTTTGAGATGAAATTCCCCATTGAGTAAATAATAAGTTTTTGCTGTCCATCCTTTTTAACCACCTCAGAAGGTTCTACCACATGAGGATGACCTCCAAAGATAATATCAGCACCCCAATCAATCATCTTATGATAGAGTTTAACCTGTTCATCTGTCGGTTCCAAACGATATTCAACACCCATCTGAGGCATGATAACCGTGATATCTGCTTCTTTTTCGGCACGCTGAATCTCGGCTTTCATACGTTTTTCATCCAAATTCGATAAGTGGTCTGCAACCTCTTTATCCGTCAAGTTCGACTCTAGGCCATTGTAACCATAAGCATAGGAAAGTATTGCAACCTTAATCCCATTAACATTCTTGATGAGGAGTGGCGCCTTGTCTCGTACCGGTTTTTCGTAAACACCAACAGGATCAATTCCCACTTTTTTAAAAGCATCAGCCGTTGTAAAAGCTCCCTCTAAACCAGAATCCAAGATATGGTTATGAGCCAAATCCATAACATCATAACCTGCATCCTTAATAGCTGCTGTCACTGATTGAGGAGCATTAAACAGAGGATAGCCTGACAAAGGATAATCAGGATTAATCGTTCCCTCAAAATCACCCAAGACCAAATCAGCCTGCTTTAACCACGGCTTCACATAAGTAAAATTCTCCGTGAAATCATAGCTACCATCTGCCTGCAGGGCACTCATATAGAGACCGTCATGATAGAGCAAGTCCCCATTAGCCATGATACGTGCTGTCTGTACCTGGTTCGAGGCATTCTTTTGCTGTTCGTTCTTACTATGAACAATTAAAATCTCAAGAAAAAGCAAACCTAAGACGAGAGCAATCAACCCCATCAAAATCTTATTAGTCATCGCATTGTCACGCTTTTTAGCCTGGCTCTGTTTCATAATACTCTCCTTTTTCATACCTCTAGTGTACCAAAAAAACTTATCCATTGATGATAAAAAAGATTAATAAACGGTTACATCTCAATTCCATGACGATTGAAAACATCAGTTTTCTTAGACAAGATAAAAACTCTACTTCATACGAAGTAGAGTTCTGTTAATAATTAACGTGTTGGTGTGTATTCCAAATCTTTACCATGTTTAGCTACAAAATCAGACATTTCAGAGTCTGGAATTTGACGCAAGTAGAGATTAGCACGAATCGTTTCATCTTCCTCACGACAAGTCGAAAGAACGAGGTATTTATCTGAAGCACTAACCTTCAAATCCTTGTTTTTAACACTTGCTTGATCATAGATGATATCCAACTGTTGTTTAAAGTCTTTATCGCTTTCAAATGATGTACGATAGAAAGCTGTGTCTTCAGGCACAATTACCATAGCAAGCGCTTCATAATAATACTTACGTTGAGGCGTCTCAATAACAACATATTTGTGTTTATCAAAGAACGACTGATCACTATAGTAGTTAACATCGTTGAACATACGACTATCAGCAACCTTACTGCCTCGAGCATGACCGAAGAGCCATGTCAAACGATCGCTGAAATCTTTCTTATTGTCTGTATCCATGAAGACCGTTCCCAAATATGGAACGTTTCCTCCATCAAATGTTTTATCTAAATAGGTTGAATTGTCGGTTGTTTGAACAACTGGCTCATCCAATTTAGTCCCTGGTGCATAGACATAAGCGATAGTATCAGGGTTTGTCGCCTCAAGACCATCAAATTTATTTTTGAGGTAGGCTTTCTCCTCATCTGAAACTTTATAAGTGTTTGCTTTTTTAGTCGTTAAAACACTCTTAACACCATTAGAGGACGATGCTGTCGGAGACATAAACTGGAAGCCAAGGAAGACAGCCAAAGCAGCAATGACTAAGGCTGAAATCCCAGCAATCAGTTTTTTGCGAGATCCAGTAGATTTACGATTATGATTACTCATGAAATGTCAAATCCTTTTCTTTATCCATAGAAAAATATCACCGAAGCCCTAGCCCCAGTGATATTCTTTTTAGCAATAGCAGTTAATTATTTAACAGCTGCTGTGTTTGGAAGAGCTTTAGCGTCAGCTTTTGCTGCTGCTGGAGCTTTTTGTTCTGCAGCTTTAACAGCTTTAGCTTCTTCTTTAGCGTCTTTGTTAGCGTTAGCTTTATCAGTAACTACAAATTCGTCTTTGATGATGTTTCCGTTAGCATCACGTTTTGGTTCGATGTGTTCACCAGCATCTTCAAATTTTTGTTTAGTTGAATCTGCATCAACGTTGTTAAGACCATCTTTAGCAGCTTGAGTAAGACCACCTTCGTTGTTTGTGAAGAAGTCACCACCAGTTGCTTCAGTTTTGTTATCAAGGTTTCCAGTGTGAACGTTACCGTCGTTAGCGAAAACTGCTGCTGATGAAGCGAATACTGCAAGAACTGCAGCTGATGTAAGCAATACTTTTTTCATAATTGTTTCTCCTCTAATGGATTATTATATATTTAGTATCAGGACCTCCCTGACATCTATAGATTATAACACTATTTAGAGATATGTCAACAATTTTTAAAAACTTTTTTAAATTTTTAATATATCCTACAATTCCTACAAACAAAGGGTTTTCGAGGTGTGTTACCAAATAGTAATAATTAATTATTTTTAATTTTAATGTTATTTTAGGTAATTTGTTATATCCTCTGCTAAGTTTAAATACAAATTTAAATCATATATAAAAGCATAATTCGTAAAATATACACTCATTATTATGTGCAGTTTTTTTGCCAAAAATCAAGAGATATTTAATAGACGTATAAAACCCTTTACTGATAATATGTTTGAAGTATCTAACAATATTATCTTTCAAATAAATGTATTCATTCACTTTTATCGTTTTTGTATGACAACTACATAATATACAGGACCTCAAACCTGAATAAATTAGAGAAACATTAGCGTTTTTGAGAGCATTTCCGCCTAAAAAGTTCTATTATTGGGTTAAAATTCTTGAAAAATAAACTATTATCTTATTTTTGAAAGCGTTTTAGCTAAGATGTAGTCAAAAATAACTCCTTTGAAAATACTCCCTCTTACCAATACCTCACCTCAGAATAACAAGTTTCCAAAAACTGATACACAAATCAATTGGATTGTTTTACTTCTCTTATTTCAGACGAAATAGTTCTTCCACTTGTTTATTTAAGACTTGTGCTATTTTTAAAGCCATTTCCAACGAAGGGTTGTAGCGGTTATTTTCCAAGTGAACAATCGTTTCTCTCCGTATTCCTACTTGATCTGCTAAATCTTGTTGAGTCATACCATAAGCTTCCCTTACTTCTTTCAAGTTAGTCTTTATTTTACTTTCTTTCGCCATATTTCATCCCCTTTTTTCAGTGATAAAGTAAGTAATGGCAAATAATAAGAGTAAAAAAGCCACCAAAATATAAAGAAATCCAGCATTCAAAACGAAAACTTTACAGACGGCTATCAATGTTGCAATTCCCAATAATATAAAGATTGCTATTGTAAACAAAATGGAAGAGGACTTTGCAATATTTCTATAAAATCGTTCATCTGGTTCTTCATTAATTCTCTTGAATAAGAAGTAAAACATTAATAACAATTGAACACTTAATCCAATTCCTAACATTATATTCTTAATCAAAGAACCAGGAGTTAGAAGCCAAACTCCAATAGTATAGATTGAGGACGAGAGAAATACAAGCACTGTATATAATTTTGCAGTAATCCCAAACATTTTTTTCTCTTTCTTTTGATAGGTTGATTTTGAGAGGACCGATAGCATCGTACAAACCAAATACGAAGGAAGCCAAGCCGTCGTCATAATAGCACCTTTCGCTAGAATCGGTAGGTGATTCCCCAGCAATAATACTAAACATACAACAATAAGCACGCTAGCGATATAAAGGATTATCTTTAAGTTCTTCGACATTTTCATTTTAGCCACCTCTTTTTAGTATGTTATAAATATATCACACCTTGTCTGTTATAAATATATCACATTGTTATAAGAATTTCAAGTGAGATTTAGAACTTTTTTCAGAAATCCATACAAAAAGCACTCATAGGGCAAACCTGTGAGTGCTTTGAAACGTTGATATAATCGTATTGATTAACATTTCGAGTGCAGTGGTTGCCATCCAATCAAACATCGCTTCGCTTGTTTTCTTGGGGCAACTGTGCATAGCATATCTCTATATGACTAAAGTTGCTAGAGCTATCCTAATTGCGCATCACCAGTTCTCATACAAAAAACACCTTGCAAGCTGCAAAGTGTTTTCGTTTGTACTCTGCTGTCCAGTAACGAATTAACGTTTTGAGAACTGGCTAGCTTTACGAGCTTTCTTAAGACCTGGTTTCTTACGTTCAACCATACGTGCATCACGAGTAAGAAGTCCAGCGCGTTTCAATGAATCGCGGAAATCTGGATCTACTTGAAGAAGTGCACGAGCGATACCGTGACGGATCGCACCTGATTGACCAGCGTATCCACCACCTACAACGTTAACGTGTACGTCGTATGAACCTTCAGTTGAAGTAACTGCAAAAGGTTGGTTGATAACGAGACGAAGGTCTGCGTGTGGGATGTATTCTTCTACATCTTTTTTGTTAACTGTGATTTTACCAGTACCTGGAACCAAACGTACGCGTGCAACGGCGTTTTTACGGCGTCCTGTACCTGCATATTGTGCTTGTGCCATTATATTAGTGCTCCTTTCCTCTTAGAATTAGATAAGTCCTGAGATATCAAGTACTTCTGGTTGTTGTGCAGCGTGAGTGTGCTCACCGCCAACGAAGACTTTCAATTTCATACCTTGTGCGCGTCCAAGAGTGTTGTGTGGAAGCATACCTTTAACTGATTTTTCGATCAAACGAACAGCATTTTTAGAACGAAGTTCACCTGCTGAGATTTGTTTCAATCCACCTGGGTACATTGAGTGAGTGTAGTAAATCTTATCAGTTGCTTTTTTACCAGTCAATTTAACTTTTTCAGCATTGATAACGATTACGAAGTCACCTGTATCAGTGTGTGGTGTGAAAGTTGGTTTGTTTTTTCCGCGAAGTACGCTAGCAACTACTGCAGAAAGACGTCCAAGTGGCACATCAGTTGCGTCAACGACATACCATTTACGTTCAACTTGGCCTGGTTTAGCCATAAATGTTGTTTTGTTCATGATTTCTCCTATATATAGTTCGATTTTTGTTTACGAGTGATGGGTGTTCCTTCCCATCGAAAAGTATTTGGAAGGTTCCGGGGCCTTTCAAATGGGGTAAACAATACCGTTTAACATAATATCAAAAAAACACGTCCAAGGCAAGTCATTTGGAGGTGTTTTTTTGAATAAAGTTATTTCTTATTGAAATTTTTCACATCACTTTGTGACATTACATTATCTCCGGTAGCATATACGGTACCATCTGAGGAAAGAGCAACAATATGGTGAAATCCAGCACTGACTTGGATAATATTTGTCCATCCAGAAATATCATATTTTACACTACCACTATTCCTATGAGCTTCTACTACTGATCCGTCTCGTTTCAATCCTATTACATTAAACGCACCTGCACTTACCTGAGAAATATTATCCCATCCTTTCACTTGATCCAAAATTGAATTATAATCTGCAGAATGAGAATTCTTAACATCAGTCGCAACCACACTTCCATCAGATTTAACTCCAACAGAAAAATTGTGACCCGCACTTACCTGTACAATATCACTCCATTCAGAAACATCTAACGCCCCTGACGTAGAGGTGCCTGCAGAAACCACTGTTCCATCTTCTCTCAATCCGAGTATTGTTCCTTGTCCAACACTTATTTGTTTAATACTATCCCAAGATTCTACTTCTGAAAATTTTTCTTCAAATAATACTGAATTTACAACTACCGTTCCATCTTCTCTCAATCCAGCAATTAGGTCATCAGAAGTATCAGTATTTGTATCAATTTCTTTAATATTAGTCCAACCCATACTTGAGTTAGAGAAAGTCGACGATCTGGTTACTGTTCCATCTTTTAGTAAGGCTACATAACCATCACGTCCAACAGCAGCAATTTTCTGTACATTCGAAATATTTCCTTCTCCATAGCTACCAAATGGTTTTGTATATTCGAATTTACCATTTTCTCTTAGAACAAATGTCTTATTAAAGCCTGCATCTACTTGTTTAATTTTACTTGTCGCATATGCTGGCATACCCACAAAAAGACTTACCATCATCAAGGAGAGCAACACAATCTTTTTATTTTTTATAATAACACACCTCTTTTCTATCTAGCTTCTTTACCAATCGTAAAGACGGCCAAAGTATCTGGTCCGACGTGGGTAGAGATGACTGGTCCAAGTGGCATAATAAGCACTTGCTCAATGCCGTCAACTGCTAATAATTGTTCTTTTAGATTCTTCGCTGCTTCAATATCATTGGCATAAGCGACAATTGCTGTGCTATGTCCAATATCCTGGGTAGCTTGTAGGACCATTTCTTTAATGGCCTTTTTGCGTCCACGGATTTTGGCCAGAGGAACCAACTTGCCTGAAGCGTCCAACCAAAGAAGGGGTTTGATATTAATCAAACTACCAATAATGGCTGAGCTCTTAGAAAGGCGACCCCCACGCATGAGATGGTAGAGATCATCAACTAAGAAATAGGTCCGTAAACGTGGCAGAATGTCCTCAATCATGGCTTTCGTTTCAGATAAGCTCTTACCTTGGTCACGAGCTTCTGCCGCCAAAATAGAGAGATAACCTTCCCCACCTGCTGCCGCCAGGGTATCTACAATCTCAATGATAGCTTCTGGGTATTCATCCAAAATCATGTCACGCGCTATAACAGCACTTTGATAAGTACCTGAAAGCACTGATGAGAAGGCAATATAGAGAAGAGCATCACCATTTTTAGCATGACGACGAAAAACCTCTTCAAATTGACCAACATTCACCTGACTTGTGGTTGGCTGACTGTCTTCCTGCATACGTTCTAAGAGACGGTCACTTGTTAAACGATTAGGTCCAACGGTCTCATAGGTAATATCATCAAGCGTAATAGTCAAACCAACGAGCTCTACCTTATTTTCCTGAGCCCATTTTTCATCTAGATCTGCTGTGGAATCTGTCAAAATATTAAATGTCATGTGTCCCTCTATTCTATTTCATTTAAAAGGTCCTGTAATTTCCCTAATTGTGCGTCGTCCCATGGACGTAGTTTTGGTGTCTTTAAGTCAATATGTGCCGACATCTTGTCTAAATCAGACTTTACTGTATTGACACGTTCTTCCAACTCACGCGCTGAAACACGTAAGGCTCCTTGTGAAAAGATAGCCCACTGTTCATTTAAGTCACTAGTTGCTACTTCAACTAGATTTTGAACAGTATTCATCTCAGCTGCTGTGCGCTCAATATAGCTATCTGCCGTCTCGTCTTCCTCAGTAAAAATGACACTGATACGATACTGATCATAACGCTGACGGCTCCCTGGAATAAACTGGGCATCAAACACACAGATAATATCAATATGTTCAAAGTTAGCATAATGATTGAGCTTACGAAGCAATGTTTCACGAGCTTCATCAAGCTGATTGGTCTTAAAGAGTTGACGGGTTTCTTGCCAAAAGGCAATCATATTATAACCATCAACTAGAAGTATTCTTTTTTTCATAGTTACAATCGGTTTCGATAAACTTCATACATGAGAACTGCAGCTGCCACACTGGCATTAAGGCTCTGCACATGACCACTCATAGGAATAGTAATCATCTCATCCACTTGTTTCTTGATGTTAGCAGAGATTCCCTTACCTTCATTACCAATGATAAGGGCAACCTTTCCAGCTGTGTTCCATTTATGAGATGGGGTGCCATCCATATCTGTTCCAAATACCCAGAAGCCTGCTTCTTTAAGTTTATCAAGAGTTTGGCTAAGATTGGTCACTCGGGCAATGGGAATATGTTCCACTGCCCCTGTTGATGTCTTGGCAACGACAGGTGTTACCCCCACAGCACGATGCTTAGGAATAATAACTCCTGTCACCTGAGTAGCATCAGCTGTACGTAGGATAGAACCAAAGTTATGAGGATCGTTAAGTCCATCTAAAATGAGGACTAGAGGATTCTCCTCTTGTTCAGCCTTGTCCATAATAACTGAGAGCTCAGAATAAGCGAACTCTGACACACGAAGAACAAAACCTTGATGCACAGCTCCACCTGTCATATCAGACAAGGTTTTCTTAGGTGTCCAAGAGATGGAAACCTTCTTTTCAGCTGCCAAAGCCTTAATGGCATCAACATTTTTCCCTCGAAGATCATCTTGAATATAGAGTTTATTTCCAGTATTTGCTTCCAGACTCTCTGTTACGGCATGCACACCATAAACAATGTCTAGACTTGATTCTTTAGTTGTTTTCATAAGCTAATTCTATCATAAAAAAAGCCCTCTTACGAGGGCAAAGCATGTTAAATAAATGTAATTGCTGCTAGGTAAAGCACTAGAAGAACGAGAACAACAGTTGCAGCAGCCAAAGCTTGCTTACCAATTGTATCTGGATCTGAGATTGATTCTGCAATCTTTCTCGCAGCTTGAGTAATGGTTTTACCTGCTGCTTGGAAGATATCAATTGAACCTGTGCTTGTTGAACTATTTCCAGAAATCGCTGAAGACCAACCACTCAAAACCTCAGCAATTTGTTCTGCCAATTGCTGTGTTAGTGCTCTAGTTGTCTCAGCCAACTCATTAACAGCCGTAGCTTGTATATGATTGGCGGTTTCAGTGTAGCTATTTGCACTGGTATTATAAGTAACCGGTACAGTCGTTGTTGTCGTTGTTGATGAATACTGATTCCTACGGTAACTATCCGGTGTCACTGGACGCTCACCTTCATTAAAGACGCTAAAAGTCTGTGTCAGGTAATGAATATTATTATTCGTATCAATCAACTCAAAGGTCATTTTATGAATACCAGTCGTTTGCTCTGCCAAATGGTAGGCACTCAAACCAGCATTGACCTCATCCAAAGTTCCTTCAACAAAGTAGCTATGATGAATTTGTTTGCCATCAAGGACTAGATTAAGGCCCTTAATCTTCTTACCTTCCATCTTGTTAACATCAAAGTTGACGTTAAAGATTTCACCACGTGCTAAATAAAGAATATCTGTATTCCCTGTAACAGCAGGTTGATCTTCAAGAAGCGCTCCAGTACTGTCTCGTTTTGGAACAACGGTATATACTTCAGAAGTGATTGGAGTCGCTAAGATTTCTGAGATGAGTCCATCCGTAAAGGTTACCTCTGACGAATAGGTCAAACTCTCACTTTGCAACATAGAAACCACTTCAGAAGTTTTAAAGACCTCAGAAGTTGATGATGAATCTTTCCAGCCAACCGTAAGGACAGTTAAGCTATCTTCTGAATTATTATTTAACTGACTCGTTTCTGGAGCCGTAGATGCAAGAGAGCTTGCAGTACTTGCAGACTCAGAAGCGACTTCAGAAGTTGCAATAGCTTGGCTAGTAGGAGTCGCACTTACAGATGTCGTATGAGAATCCAGTGAAGAATACTCTGATTTTTCAATAACTGCATGTGTATTTCCAGCAAGTTCAGATGTGTATAGTGTGCTTTCACTCTTATACATTGAAGTTACAGCTTGAGACTCTGCAGTCGCTGTAGCCTCACGAGACTTATCATAAGTAAGCACAATATTTGGTTTTGCTTGTTCAGAATCAGATGTTGAGTTTGCATCTCCTCGTTCAGACGCCGCTACTGATCGATCCTCACCAAAAGCTTGGGCACGAGCCTCTTCTGAATGAGGTGTCGTCGTAGAAACGCTAGTCTCCACGATATCAACTTGAGAATGTACCTCAAGAAGCCCCTCATCTGTCTCACTTGAAGAGACAACCATCAGTGACGTTGAGGTCACTACTGAACTTACTTGACTCGCTGGCTCTGCCTTAGCTCCTACTGAAGAAAGATCAGCCTGAGGAGCAACTGGAGCTGGTGCCTCACTATTAACATAATTTATTTTAGCTTCATCAGGTTTTACCTGAACCTCATCTGCTTTACCTGTTTGAAGCGTAAAGCTAGATAAAATCAAAGCAGCAAAAGTTGTATAGAAAACTTTTTTCTTAGCTATTTCCATTCACCTCCTCATTTTTTTATGGCCTCATTTACTAATATTATAGACTTTTTTTTTACTTTCTGTCAAATTAGTTTTATTAAAAAAACGCTATAATATCGGGGTTTTACACGTGTCAGACATCCCTTAATTTTCTCATTTTTAAGATGCTAAATATTAGTTTCATCTTATTTTTCATTGTCAAGACGCTGAATTACTTTGATTCTCAAATAATCTAAATGTTGAAACTCCGGCTAACTGTTACAATTTTTATAGCCTTTAAATAACAAAAAATCCTGCTCTCGGCAGAATTTTTAGATTTCTTTTTCAACTTCGTCAATACACCAAGCAATCAGTTCCTCTAAGCGAGCAATATCCTCTGTCATATGAAGATAGCCCATGACTGCTTCGAAGCCTGTTGACATTTTATAGGTAATAACATCTGTATTTTTAGCCTTGGTGTGACTATTCGCATTACGACCTCGTTTATAGATGTCTAGCTCTTTTTCAGTCAAAAGCTCTTGCTCTAGCATTTTTTCAATGAGACTAGCCTGGGCCTTAGCTGAAACATAACGTGTAGCTAGACGGTGCAGTTGATTTGGCTTGGTCTGACCTTGAAAAATCAGGTGACGGCGAATGTACAAGGAATAAACAGCATCTCCCTCAAAGGCGAGAGCAATGCCGTTAATAAGGTTGACATCAAGATGTTTAGTCACGTGTCCACCTCACGCCCTCCTTGGTATCAAGAAGTTTGATACCTTGAGCAGCCAACTCATCGCGAATACGGTCTGCTGTCGCAAAGTCCTTGTTAGCACGCGCCGCTTGACGTTCTTCAATGAGTTTTTCGATGTCTTCATCAAGGACTTCTTCTTCGAAAACAATACCGAAGACTTGGAGCATTTTTTCAAAAGCATCCTTAACGGTTTGATCATAATTGCCTGAATTAATCCATTTGGCCATGTCAAACAAAACAGTCACTCCATTTGCCGTATTAAAGTCATCATCCATAGCTTCTTGGAAGGCGTCAAGATAAGTTTGCAACTCAGCTTGATTCACCTGTTCTGTCAACGGAAGACTGTGGGTATTTTTCAAATACTTAAGATTAACTTCAGCATCATGGATAGCTTTTTCTGTAAAGTTAATTGGCTTACGGTACTGTTGTGTCGCTAGGAAGAAGCGAAGCACTTGACCATCAACCGTTTGAAGCATATCGTGAACGGTCACGAAGTTACCCAAGGATTTTGACATTTTTTCATTATCCACATTGACAAAACCATTATGCATCCAGTAGTTAGCGAAGGTCTTGCCAGTTTTGGCTTCTGATTGGGCAATTTCATTGGTATGGTGTGGAAACTCAAGGTCTGCCCCTCCACCATGAATATCGATAGTATCTCCAAGGATTTCAGTCGCCATAACAGAGCATTCGATGTGCCAACCAGGACGACCAGGTCCCCATGGGCTATCCCAAGAAACTTCTCCCTCTTTAGCAGCTTTCCAAAGGGCAAAATCTAGAGGATTTTCCTTACGTTCTGTTTCAGCATCCGTACGTCCGCTTGCACCAATTTCAAGATCTTCCAAGGTCTTGTTAGCCAATTTAGCATAGTTGTTTGACTTAGCTACTCGGAAGTAAACATCACCTTCAGAGACATAAGCGAATCCTTTGTCAACCAAGGTTGACACAAATGCAATGATTTCATCCATGTAGTTAATAACACGTGGATTTTGTGTCGCTGGTTTGATGCCAAGTTGTCCGGTATCTTCCATAAAGGCTGCGATAAACTTGTCCGACAATTCCTTAGTTGAAATACCAGCTTCATTAGCTGCCTTGATAATCTTATCATCTACATCCGTAAAGTTGGAAATATAGTTAACTGTGTAGCCACAATATTCAAAATAACGACGAATAGTATCAAAAGCTACTGCTGAACGGGCATTTCCGATATGAATATAATTGTAAACTGTTGGTCCGCAGACATACATATTGACAACATTTTCTGTCAAAGGTACAAAATCACGGAGCGAACGTGTCATCGTATCATAAATTTTAATCACTTGAGATTCCTTTCAATTAACTGGAAACTATTTTTTATCCTTGATATGGTTTAGGTACAAACACAAGAGTATAACGAGAATGATAATCCAAATAGTCGCAACTAGCTGACCTTGAGCCAAGAGAGACATAGCTGAAAGAAAACTCCCAACTATATAGAAGACCAAAAAAGGATTGTCCTTGAAGAATTTTTTCATTACTCAAATCTCACTTGTGTCGTTGCTTAAAAACAAGACTAGCCCATAACAGAGCAATGCAAAACCATAAGGCGGCCATGCTATAGTCTGCTCTATGTAAAGCAATGTAAACAAGAGCAAGAGGACCCACAACCGTCAATCGAGTCACCTTTGAACTAAAGAGTTTCATCGTTTCCTTTCCTTATAGACGTGATGAATGAAAGCTAGCTGCTTTTAGAAGGTCTTCTAGCTTTTCGCTATAGTATTCACGACCCTCTTCAATATCGTGGATAACTTCTTCATCCTTTTGACCATGAACACGCACAACCTTAGCAGGAACACCAACGACTGTAACATCTTCTGGGACATCTGCAACAACCACGGCTGCCGCCCCCACCTTAGAATTCTTGCCAATCTCAATAGGGCCTATGACCTGAGCATGGGCTGAAACCAAGGCACCCTCACGAACGGTTGGGTGACGTTTTCCGACATCTTTACCAGTACCACCTAAAGTGACACCGTGGTAAAGCATAGCGCCCTTCTCCACAACAGCTGTCTCACCAATAACAAGGCCAGAGCCATGGTCAATGAAGACACCTTCAGCAATCTGAGCCCCTGGGTGAATCTCAATCTGAGTCCAAAAGCGCCAAAACTGACTATGCATACGCGCTAAGAGTCGACAATGGTGGCGCCAGAGAAAATGTGAGATACGATGGGCAGCCAAGGCTTTTAATCCAGGGTAGGTTAAAAGAACCTCTAGACTCGTCCGCGCTGCTGGATCATTTTTCTTTACTATATCAATACTTTCTTTCCACCAACCCATTTAGGTCACTCCTTACATCATTATTGTTATTATTGTTTGCTGTGGCCTATTATTCTTTAAAGTGGAAAGCTACTAACACTAGGTCTACTCGCTATCCCCTTCAAAATAAGACCAGTCGACTAACTCAGGCTGCTCATCAAACGGATTGATGACAATACCTTGAACCTTATCCAACTCATTTTCACCTATTGAAGGCTGGTAAATTTCTGACAGTGGCCATTGCAAAATCGTCCCTTTAGCCTTACGGAAAGGTAGGCCAAAAGTCTCGTTACCGTACCATTTTGCAAAGCTCGTTAAGTTCGTAAACACAGGCACATAACTCTGTCCCTCTGCATTCGACATAGTCGCAAAGAGACGGTCATCCTGGCCATCTTCCTCGCGTTTGTGAACGAAGGCTGGAACAAGATAAATCTTATCTTTAGGAGCTGCCTTTTGATTTTCCTCACCCAAAAGATTATTAAGGGTCTGAGTGAAATAGTTGATAAACTGGATGAGTTCACTGCTTGCAAAAAGAGTGGTATTCGAGAAGTCACCATCCTCTTTTAAATTGAAAGCAAGACCAAAAAGCTCTGCCTGAACAAGTTGTGTTAAAACATCTAAGCTCGAACGTTCTACCCAAGTTTGTTCTCGAGCACTCTCTTGAGTAGCTTTGAAAGATTGTAGGTCCTGTTCATTGGTGAAGACAGGAACAACCTTCTTTCCTTCCACTTCAACTGCGTAGAGGTCTTGGGCAGCCAAGACGGGAGTACGTTGTAGGTGATTAACCAAAGCCAGACTGGTTAAAAAGTGGTCTGGTTCCTTTAAAAATTCTCTTAGAGTTTCATCAAAAGCTTGCAATTCTTGATTTTCTGTCATTCTTCTGTCTGTTCTTTCGTTTCTGATTTATCAGGATTTTTCGGTGCTTCACCACTCTCATTATGGTGGCGTGGTTTATGATGAGAACGACGGCGGTGACGATGCTCTCCTCCATTTTCCCCATCATCAAGTTTTTCAGGCTTAGGAAGCAAGGCCTTGATTGAGGCATCGATACGTCCTTTTTCATCGATTTTGATAATTTTAACAGTTACCGTACCCCCAACTTTAACCACATCTTCGACATGCTCAGTACGTTCCCAAGCTAGTTCTGAGATATGGATGAGAGCATCTGTCTTATTGAAAAGGTGGACAAAGGCACCGAACTTTTCAATACGCACAACGGGTACAGTGTAAACTTCACCAACCTTAGCTTCACGTACAAGATCAGAGATGATAGTTTTAGCACGGTTAATGGCATCCTGATCACTAGAGAAAATCTGAACAAGACCTTCTTCATCAATATCAATTGTGACACCAGTCTCAGCGATAATCTTGTCAATAGTTTCGCCACCTTTACCGATGACAACCTTGATCTTGTCAACAGGAATCTGAATGCTATCAATCTTAGGTGCTGTTGGTGCCAATTCTGGACGTGGCTCAGCGATTGCTGACTCAATAACATCAAGAATTTCAAAACGAGCTACCTTTGCCTGAGCCAAAGCCTCTTCGAGAATGGCCGGTGTAATACCTGAAATCTTAATATCCATCTGAAGAGCTGTAATTCCTTGACGTGTCCCAGCCACCTTAAAGTCCATATCTCCAAAATGATCTTCCAAACCTTGAATATCAGTTAGGACAGTGTAGTTAGTACCATCTGAGATAAGTCCCATGGCAATACCTGCAACAGGTGCCTTAATCGGTACACCCCCAGCCATAAGAGCCAAGGTTCCTGCACAAATAGAAGCTTGTGAGGAAGAACCATTTGACTCCAAGACTTCTGCTACCAAACGGATAGCATAAGGGAACTCTTCAACACTTGGGAGAACCTGAGCAAGGGCACGTTCACCCAAGGCTCCGTGACCAATCTCACGTCGACCTGGTGCACCGTAACGCCCTGTCTCACCCACTGAATACTGAGGGAAATTATAGTGGTGAAGGAAACGCTTCTTATACTCTGGATCCAAACCATCAACAAGCTGTGTATCACTCATAGGTGCCAAAGTCAAAACTGACAAGGCTTGAGTTTGACCACGTGTAAAGAGACCTGAACCATGAACCTTAGGAAGAAAGTCAATCTCTGCGTCCAAAGGACGGATTTCATCCACACGACGGCCATCTGGACGAACCTTATCCTCGGTAATGAGACGGCGCACTTCAGCATGTTCCATCTGCTCAAGGATTTCTGCCACATCACGCAGAATGGTTTCCTTATCTTCATCTTCTGCAAAGCGTTCTTGATAAGAAGCGAGGACTTCTTCCTTTACAGCCTGAGTTGCTGCTTCACGCGCCAGTTTTTCTTCCACCTGAACAGCCTTAGCTAACTGATCATAATAAGCCGTTTCGATCTCGACTTTCAAATCAGCATCAACTTGTAGAAGTTCAACCTCAGCCTTTTCCTTACCAACAGCTGCAACGATATAATTTTGGAAATCAACCAACTCTTGAATAGCCTCATGTCCCTTCAAGAGTGCTTGCAACATAATATCCTCAGACAATTCCTGAGCACCTGACTCTACCATATTGATAGCTTCCTTGGTACCTGCCACTGTCAAATCTAAAAGTGAAACTTCCTTATCCGCTGCACTTGGGTTGATGATGAAATCTTCTGCAGCATAGGCCACTTGAACCCCAGCAATTGGACCATTGAAAGGAATATCAGAGATAGAAAGGGCTAAAGAACTCCCAAACATAGCCGCCATCGGAGCACTAGCATTCTCATCATAAGAGAGGACCGTGTTAATGACCTGAACTTCGTTACGAAAGCCCTCCGCAAACATAGGACGAATAGGACGATCAATGAGGCGAGCAGTCAAAGTGGCATCTGTTGAAGGGCGACCCTCACGCTTGTTAAAGCCCCCCGGGAACTTGCCAGCTGCATACATTTTTTCCTCGTAATTAACCTGTAAAGGAAAGAAATCTGCCGTTGCCATCTTTTTAGACATAACAGCTGTTGATAATACAGTTGTATCTCCATAACGCACGACGACAGCACCATTAGCCTGCTTGGCTACCTGCCCAACTTCAACGACAAGCGGGCGTCCTGCAAAGGTCATCTCAAAAGTTTGTTTAGCCATGTTTGATCCCTCTTTTTATCCATGACCGGCCCTTACAAAAACGAACCGGTCAACTTTATGTCATTCATTTGATATAACTTTCATTTTACCATAATATAGTCAAAAATGGCAGAGCTCCGGCATAAGTTAGCACCCAAGTCTCCCTTTCTCTCAGATATTTAAGTCGTTTTGTGATATAATAAACACTTATGAGAGACAAAGGAATGACTATGAAAAAATTACAACACATCATTATGATTGCCTTAATCTTACTAGGCCTAGTAACACCTGCTCTAGCACAAGAACAGACAGATAACTTCAATGTTTCCGCTAAACATGCGATTGCTATCGAAGCAACTACAGGGAAAGTCCTCTATGAAAAGGACGCCACTACTCCTGATGGTGTGGCTTCAATGACTAAAATCCTAACAGCCTACATGGTCTATAAAGCAGTTGACCAAGGAAAAATTACCTGGGACACTGAAGTCGATATCTCAGACTATCCTTTCAACCTAACAGTTGATTCAGAAGTTTCAAATGTCCCATTGGATTCCCGAAAATACACTGTTAAACAGCTCCTAGATGCCACCCTCATTTCTAGCGCTAACAGTGCTGCTATTGCTCTAGCTGAAAAAATCTCAGGATCAGAGAGTGCATTTGTTGACACTATGACAGCCCAACTTAAAGAGTGGGGCATTACAGATGCTAAATTATTTAACGCTTCTGGCCTAAACAATAAATACCTTGGGGATAACCGCTATCCTGGCTCTAAAGCAGATGACGAAAATACTATGAGCGCTCTAGATGTTGCCATTATTGCAAACCACCTCATTAAAGACTATCCTCAGGTACTTGAAATCACCAAGCAAACCGAAACTGATTTTGAAGGTGACAACAAATTAACGACGCACAACTACATGTTGGAGGGGCAAGACAACTACCGTGAAGGCGTTGATGGACTCAAGACTGGAACAACTGAACTTGCAGGAGCATCCTTTGTAGCCCACTCCAATGAAAATGGCATGAGTTTGATTACCGTTGTCATGAATGCAGATAATGGTGGAGAAGATGAAGCTGCCAGATTCACAGCCACAAATGAGTTGCTAGATTATGTGACTCAAAACTGGGAAATCAAAACCCTTAACACCAAGGGACAAATCGTCAAGAAAAATGATATTAAGGTAGCCGATGGAGACAGTCAAACCATCTCTGCTAAACTCGAGTCGGACCTTACAGTCGTTCAAAAAATAAACAGCCAAAATGATGCTGTTAAAATCAAAGCAAAAACTATAACAGCACCTATTAAAAAAGGTGACACTATTGGAACAGCAACCTTTGATGATAAGGATCTCGTTGGAACAGGTTACATCTCTGATCCACCTCAAATTTCTGTAACAGCCAACCAATCTATCAAGAAAAGTTTCTTCTTAAAAGTTTGGTGGAACCATATCGTTAATTTCTTTACAGGAAACAAGTAAACACAAAACTACCTTTTAGCTATCAAAAGGTAGTTTTATCTTGCCATAAAAATTAGTCTTGTAAGTAAAAGCCCCTTCTCAACACCTTAAGTTCCTCTCAAAATGTGGTATAATAAATATCCAAAACACATGAAGGAACAAACCATGAAAAAACTGATTACGCTTATGATGACCTTCTTACTCTGTCTGGGAAGCGTAGCCCCTGCTTTTGCAGCAGATAAGAAAAAAGGATATGATGCCGCAGCCAAACATGCCATCGCTGTCGAAGCTAATACTGGCAAAATTTTATATGAAAAAGATGCCACTACCTCTACAGGGATTGGCTCTATTACCAAGCTCCTAACAGCCTATATGGTTTATAAAGCGGTAGATCAGGGAGACCTCAAATGGAACAGCAAAGTTGACATTTCTGACTACCCCTTTGAACTAACTGTCAGTGCCGGAGTATCTAATATTCCACTAGATGCCCGCAAATACACTGTCAAACAACTTCTTGACGCAACTCTTATTTCCAGTGCCAACAGTGCATCTATTGCTCTAGCCGAGGAAATCGGAGGAACCGAAAGTAAGTTTGTCGACATGATGAAAGCCCAACTTAAAGATTGGGGTATCACTGATGCCAAGATTGTCAATGCCTCTGGTCTCAATAATTCTTACTTAGGTGACAATATCTATCCAGGCTCTAAATCAGACGAAGAAAATACCATGAGTGCTAAAGATGTTGCTATCATTGCACAACACGTGGTAAAAGAATATCCTGAAATTCTCGACATCACTAAAAAAACTGAAGCTGATTTTGATGGTGTCAACAAACTCAAAACCTTCAACTATATGCTTAAGGGACAACCTAGTTACCGTAAAGGTGTGGATGGCCTAAAAACGGGAACCACTGATTTAGCTGGTGCTTCCTTCGTGGCCCACTCAAATGAAAGTGGCATGAGCATTATCACAGTCATTATGAATGCTGATAATACCGATACTGATGACTACGCCCGTTTCACTGCAACCAATGACCTACTTAACTACGTAGTCTATCATTGGGAAAGTAAGACCATTGCCAAAAAAGGACAAGCCATCGGTAAAAGTCAAGCCCATGTTATTGATGGTAAATCTAAGCAAGTCACTGCCGTCGCTAAGTCTGACTTTAATATCATCCAAAAAATAGATGCTAACAATAGTAAACATATTAAAGTTACTACAAATCAAGTCCAAGCCCCTGTCAACTCAAGTGACAAGGTTGGAACTGCTACCTTTGAAGATAAGTCACTTGTAGGAGAAGGTTACTTGCCTAACCAAGGTATGCCTAGCATGGAACTGGTTGCTGGTAAAGAAGTTAAGAAAAGCTTCTTCCTCAAGGTCTGGTGGAATCACTTTGTCAACTTTGTCAACGAAAAACTCTAATCATTACAGTCGAGCTTTGCTCGGCTTTTTCTTTTACCCCATCTTTACAGAAAGATTGACTCTACCTTGACTCCTATTGACACAAAAAAAGACAGACTACACCTGTAATCTGTCTTTTTGTTTGATTTTTACACTACTGTAAAGGTTAATTTATCTTTCGAGCAGCCGATTTTAAGAGTTTGTCCACTAACTACTTGACCACCTAGTAAGAGCTCAGATAACTTGTCCTCCACTTGAGTTTGAATCGTACGACGTAATGGACGAGCACCCATCTCAACATCATAGCCATCTTTAGCTAAATGCTTGAGAACAGCTGGTTGGAATTTCAAGTCAATCCCTTTTTCAGCCAAAGCTGATACCAACGGTTTCACCATAATCTTGACAATCTCACGAAGTTGTTCTTCCTCTAGACTATGGAAGACAACCTTCTCATCAATACGGTTGATAAACTCTGGACGGTAGGCCTTCTTAAGTTCTTCCATGATACGTGACTGCATAGCTTGGTGATTATGAGAAATGTCTTGGGCACCAAATCCAACAGTCTTATCATCACGAAGAGCAGTCGCTCCCAAGTTCGAAGTCATAATGATAATGGTATTTGAGAAGTCAACTTTACGACCTCGGCTATCCGTCAAGACACCATCATCCAAAACCTGTAAGAGGATGTTGAAAATATCTGGGTGAGCCTTTTCCACCTCGTCAAAGAGGAGAACTGAGTAAGGCTTATTGCGAACTTTCTCTGTTAATTCACCGCCCTCATCATATCCAACGTAACCTGGAGGAGCACCGTTTAGTCGGCTAGCCGCAAATTTTTCCATGTATTCTGACATGTCAAAGCGAAGCAAAGCTGACTCATCATCAAAGAGAACTTCCGCCAAAGCCTTGGCCAATTCTGTCTTACCAACACCAGTAGGTCCAAGGAACATAAAGGAACCAATTGGACGTTTTCCAGTACGAATACCTGACTGGTTACGACGAATAGCACGACTAATGGCTGAAACTGCTTCATCTTGACCAATAACACGTTTGTGAAGCTCTGCTTCCAGATTCAAGTAACGCTTGCTATCTGCCTGAGTCATCTTCTCAACAGGAATACCTGATAGACGACTAAGGGTTTGCATAATCTGATCTGCATCTACCAAGGCAGGTTTGGGTAATTTTGCTTTTTGGCTAGCTTTATATTGTTTAACAGCAGCCTTCATATCACCAGATAGAAGTGCTTCATCCAAAGGCGTTATCTCACGTTTGGCTTCTTTTTTGATACGACCTTGAACAGTTGCACTCGCTTCATCTAAAAGATCAATGGCAGAGTCAGGTAAGTTTTTACTTGTCAAATAACGGTGGGCCGCCTTGACCGCTGTCTCAACTGCCTCATCAGTAATCGTTACACGATGATAGTCTTCATAAGACGACCGTAGGCCTTTTAGAATATCAATCGCCTCAGGTACACTTGGCTCCTCAATTGTAATTTTAGCAAAACGGCGAGAAAGAGCTGCATCTTTTTCAATATGCTTCTGGTACTCAGCTTGAGTAGTTGCTCCAACCATATGAAGGGTTCCACGTGCTAGAGCGGGTTTCAAAATATTCGCCGCATCTAAGGTACTATCAATACCTGAACCAGAACCGATAATCGTATGCAATTCGTCAATAAAGAGAATGATTTTTCCATCAGCTTCAATCTCATCAATGATCTGATTCATACGTTCTTCGAAATCGCCACGGAAACGTGTTCCTGCAACCACACTCATCATATCAAGCTCTAAGATACGCATATCAGCCAACTCAAAAGGTACTTCGCCTGAAGCAATACGCTGTGCTAAGCCAAGCGCAAGTGCCGTCTTACCAACACCTGCTTCACCCACAAGAACTGGGTTATTCTTCGTTTTACGACTCAAAACCTGAATCATGCGTGAAATTTCTTTCTCACGTCCAATAACAGGATCAAGAGCACCTGATTCGGCTACTGCCGTTAAGTCTTTGGTATAATCTGACAGTTCCCCAGTAGAAGATTGAGGAGGCTGCATCATATTAGCAAAATTTCCTGATGCCTTTGATTTTTTAGGCTTACGAAGGTCATGAATGGCCTTCAAATCTTGCTTACTAAGACCTGCGTAACGCTCCAAAGAACGTCGTAAATCGATAATACGAGGCTTATCGCTGTCATCCTTATATTGAAAACCAGCAACTTCAAGGAGACGACAAACCATCAAATCCTTATGAAGAAGGAAGGCCATCAATACATGTTCAGACCCTACCTCTACAGCACCAGTCACACTAGCAATTCCCTCTGCCTCTTGCAACATAGCCTCTAAAGCATGTGACTGTGCACGTAAATCGATAATATCTGATTCAGACAAGTCTTTTGGACTTTTCTCCATCGCTAGTACAGCAGCGGTCTCAATCTCTTCCGCACGAATACGGTCCTCAAAATCAGTAAATGTTAGGTAGGCTACAGATCCTGGAACCTCAACCATAGCCAGAAGCACATGCCAAGTCTCCAAGAAAGGACTTCCAAAACGCTCTGCCTCTAGCTGAGCACGATGGAAAATGGCCTGCATTTTTCTTGAATATGTCGTCATCTAATTTCCTTTTCTATCCAATCTAAGTAATAGCGAGCGCAGAATACGCGAACGAATAGCGGCCGCATCTTCGCCTAAAACATCATCACTAGCAGTTGCTAAAATCAAATTTCCCTCACGTTCAGTGATGATTTTTTCATCAAAAAGCAACTGAATCAAGTCTGTAAATACCTGCTCGCTGAGCTGATCTGCCAAGTTCTGAAGCAAATCATTAATCATGTGGTGCTTGTCGGAGAATCTGACCTTGACGATACGAATATAACCGCCACCTCCACGTTTACTCTCAACAATATAACCACGACTTTCTGTAAAACGAGTCTTAATAACATAGTTAATCTGACTCGGTACAACTTGAAAAGTATCTGCTAAGTTCGAGCGTTGAATCTCAGCAATTCCAGACTGGCCCAGCAATTCTTTAATATATTCTTCTATACTATCTGATGTATTTCTTGCCATCTTAATTCCTCCAGTCTAATTTGACTATAACTGACTATTATTATACCAAAAATGTCAGCTCATGGGAAACTATACCTTCAAAAAGCTTTTTAAAGTTGTCATTAAAGACCATATAAGATACAATAAATAAGACTGAAATATTAGGTAACTTAAGGTGTTTGATTCAAATTTTCTATCCACTTTAACAGGCTGAGACCCACCTAATCCAACAAGTACTTTTTAGCACTTTCGCAGTAGTATTAGTCTTATCACTCTCGATAAAGCTCATATCTCTTATTTATTTCCCTATGAAAGGTTACTCATGAAATACATCATTGCACTCTTAATCTCTATGATTCCTTTAGTTGAGCTCCGTGGAGCCGTACCTGTTGCTATCGCCTCAGGTATTCCTTGGTGGCAAGCCCTAATTCTTTGTGTCATTGGGAACATGATTCCAGTTCCAATTATCTTTTTCTTCGCCCGCCGTGTTCTCGAATGGGGGGCAGACAAACCTCTGATTGGTGGCTTCTTTACCTGGTGTCTTAAAAAAGGTCACAGTGGTGGCCAAAAACTTGAAAAAGCTGCCGGAGATAAGGGTGTCTTCTGGGCCCTTCTACTTTTTGTGGGAATCCCGCTTCCAGGAACAGGAGCTTGGACTGGTACCCTAGCAGCATCTATCCTAGATTGGGACTTTAAACGTAGTGTTATTGCTGTTATGCTTGGGGTTATCCTTGCAGGTATCATCATGGGAACACTCTCTCTTCTACTTGGTGTAAATACCTTCGCTCATTAATTACTTTTTCAACGTCTGGAGCATACTCAGACGTTTTTTAATAGCAACAAAAAAAGAAGCTACGATTCATTCACGTAACTTCTTTTCTTTTTATCTAGCAACTAGAATTAGTTGTTAAGAGCTGCTGCCATTGTAGCTGCAACTTCTGATTCAAAGTCGTTAGATGCTTTTTCGATACCTTCACCAACTTCAAAGCGAACGAATTCTACTACTGAAGCGTTTACTGATTCAAGGTAAGCTTCAACTGTTTTGCTGTCGTCCATGATGTAAACTTGAGCAAGAAGTGTGTATGCTTGGTCAACTTTAGTGTTGTCAAGCAAGAAGCGGTCCATTTTACCTGGGATGATTTTATCCCAGATTTTTTCTGGTTTACCTTCAGCAGCCAACTCAGCTTTGATATCTTCTTCAGCTTGAGCAAGAACAGCATCAGTCAATTGAGCTTTAGAACCATATTTAAGGTGTGGAAGAGCTGGTTTGTTAACCATAGCACGGCTTTCGTTATCTTGATCGATAGCGTGATTAAGTTGTGCCAATTCATCTTTGACAAATTGTTCGTCCAATTCAGTGTATGAAAGAACAGTTGGTTTCATCGCTGCGATGTGCATTGAGATTTGTTTTGCAAGAGCATCATCTCCACCTTCGATAACTGAAACAACACCGATACGTCCACCGTTGTGTTGGTAAGCTCCGAAGTGTTGTGCATCAGTTTTCTCAACAACTGCAAAACGACGGAATGAAATCTTTTCACCGATAGTAGCTGTAGCAGTTACGTATGCAGCTTCAAGAGTTTCACCTGAAGGCATAGTCAATGCAAGTGCTTCTTCGTTGTTAGCTGGTTTACCTTCAGCAATTACTTTAGCTGTTTCGTTTACCAACTCAACGAATTGAGCGTTCTTCGCAACGAAGTCAGTTTCAGCATTAACTTCAACAACTGCTGCAACGTTACCGTTAACGTAAACACCAGTCAAACCTTCAGCTGCAACACGGTCAGCTTTCTTAGCTGCTTTAGCCATACCTTTTTCGCGAAGCAATTCAATCGCTTTTTCGATATCACCTTCAACTTCAACCAATGCTTTTTTAGCGTCCATGACACCAGCACCAGATTTTTCACGCAATTCTTTAACAAGTTTAGCTGTAATTTCTGCCATTTTGTTTTTCTCCAAATTTATTTTATCAAACTAAGGGGCAGGGCTGAGCCCCGCCCCTTAGGTGTTTGTCGTATCTTTAGTAGGCATCGAGCCCTAACCAATCTTAAAGATTAGTTGTTGTCACCTTCGACAACTTCAACGATTTCTTCGATTGAATCAGCTGCAGCTGCTTCTTGGAAATCTGCAGAAGCATCTTCACCTTGGTTACCTTCGATGATAGCATCAGCCATTTTTGAAGTGATCAATTTAACGGCACGGATAGCGTCATCGTTAGCTGGGATGATTACATCGATCTCATCTGGATCAGCGTTTGTATCAACCATCGCTACAACTGGGATACCAAGTTTTTTAGCTTCTTTAACAGCGATTTGTTCTTTGTGTGGGTCAACGATGTAGATTACATCTGGAATGCGAGGCATATCTTCGATACCACCCAAGAATTTTTCAAGACGTGCACGTTGTTTGTTAAGAAGTGCAACTTCTTTCTTAGGAAGAACTTCGAAAGTTCCATCAGCTTCCATTTGTTTGATTTCTTTCAAACGAGCGATACGTTTTTGGATAGTATCCCAGTTTGTAAGAGTACCACCCAACCAACGGTGGTTGATGTAGTATTGACCAGCACGAGTTGCTTCTTCAGCTACTGCTTCAGCTGCTTGTTTTTTAGTACCAACGAACAAGATTACTGCATCGTTAGCCGCTGCTTCACGAACGAATTCGTAAGCTGTATCAGCCATTTTTACAGTTTGTTGCAAGTCGATAACGTGGATTCCGTTACGTTCTGTGAAGATGTACTTAGCCATCTTAGGATTCCAGCGACGAGTTTGGTGACCGAAGTGAACACCAGCCTCAAGAAGTTGTTTCATTGAAATTACTGCCATGAGTATTTCTCCTTAAAAATTGTTTTTTCCTCTTCTAAGCTTTAGACTTGCAGTCCCACCCTGCGGCAACAAGACCACAATCGGCTTAGAATGAGTATTTGTCACTTTACGCAACTATAGTAGTTTATCAAAAAAAGTGACATTTGGCAAGCTCTAAAATCAGTCTGACCATTAGAAAAAAATCACCCGTATTAAAATTGCAATCGTTTTCTTTGAGGTTGATAAGTATTTTGTTTATAATTAGGCTATCAAAAATAGAGGAGGACATTATTTTGTCATTAGTCGGAAAAGAAATTATTGAATTTTCAGCACAAGCTTATCACAACGGGGAATTCATTACTGTTACGGATGAAGATGTTAAGGGAAAATGGGCTGTTTTCTGCTTCTACCCTGCAGATTTTTCATTTGTCTGCCCAACTGAACTCGGTGACCTTCAAGAACAATATGAAGCTCTTAAATCTCTTGGTGTAGAGGTTTACTCTGTCTCTACTGATACTCACTTTGTTCACAAAGCTTGGCATGATGACTCAGATGTTGTTGGAACTATTACTTATCCTATGATTGGAGATCCTTCACACCACATCTCACAAGGCTTTGATGTTCTTGGACAAGATGGTCTCGCACAACGTGGTACATTTATCATTGATCCAGATGGCGTTATCCAAATGATGGAAATTAACGCTGATGGTATTGGACGTGATGCAAGCACTCTTATTGATAAAGTCCGTGCTGCTCAGTATATTCGTCAACATCCAGGTGAAGTTTGTCCAGCCAAGTGGAAAGAAGGAGCTGAAACACTTACTCCTAGCTTAGATCTTGTAGGTAAAATTTAACAACCAGGGGGTATCCATGGTCTTAGATAAAGAAATCAAGACGCAATTAGCACAATATTTAAATTTACTAGAATCTGATATTGTATTACAAACAGACTTAGGGGATGACGATAATTCTCGAAAAGTAAAAGAATTTCTAGACGAGATTGCCGCTATGTCTGACCGTATTAGTCTTGAATCAACACATTTAAAACGTCAACCTAGTTTTGGTATTGCACAAAAAGGGCAAAAAAGTCGTGTTATTTTCTCAGGCTTACCAATGGGCCACGAATTCACATCTTTCATCTTAGCTCTCTTGCAAGTTTCTGGTCGTCCACCTAAAGTTGATGAGGACACTATCGAACGTATCAAGAAGATTGATAAACCCATCGATTTAGAAACTTATGTTTCATTAACTTGTCACAATTGTCCAGACGTTGTTCAAGCCTTTAATATAATGGCTGTTTTGAACCCAAATATCACTCACACCATGATTGAAGGTGGTATGTATCAGGATGAGGTCAAGGCCAAAGGTATCATGTCTGTTCCTACGGTTTACAAAGATCAAGAAGAATTTACATCTGGTCGTGCAACCATTGAACAACTTGTAGAAAAATTGGACGGACCACTTGATGCTGATGCTTTCGCTGATAAAAGTGTCTATGATGTTTTGGTTATTGGTGGTGGTCCTGCTGGAAACAGTGCGGCCATCTATGCTGCTCGTAAAGGTTTAAAAACTGGTCTTTTAGCAGAAACCTTTGGTGGACAAGTTATCGAAACAGTCGGCATTGAGAACATGATTGGTACGCTATATACAGAAGGTCCTAAGTTAATGGCCCAAGTTGAAGAGCATACGAAATCTTATGATGTTGATATCATCAAAAGTCAATTAGCTACTAGCATTGAGAAGAAAGAACTTATTGAAGTGACACTGGCTAACGGTGCCGTTTTAAAATCCAAAACTGCTATCCTAGCTCTCGGAGCCAAATGGCGTAATATCAACGTTCCTGGCGAGGAAGAATTCCGCAATAAAGGTGTTACTTACTGCCCACACTGTGATGGTCCACTATTTGAAGGGAAGAATGTTGCAGTTATTGGTGGTGGTAACTCAGGTTTGGAAGCGGCTTTAGATTTAGCTGGTATCACTAAACATGTTACGGTCTTAGAGTTCTTACCTGAATTAAAGGCAGATCAAGTCTTACAAGAACGAGCTGCTAAAACTGATAATCTAACCATTCTTAAGAACGTTGCAACCAAAGAAATTGTTGGTCAAGATCATGTAACTGGTTTGAATTACGTTGAGCGTGATACAAACGAAGAAAAACATCTTGATCTTGAAGGTGTCTTTGTTCAAATTGGTCTTGTACCAAGTACTGCTTGGCTCAAAGATAGTGGTATTGAACTCAATGAGCGCCAAGAAATTATCGTTGATAAATTTGGTTCAACAAATATCCCTGGTATTTTTGCTGCTGGTGACTGTACAGATAGTGCCTACAAGCAAATCATTATCTCCATGGGGTCTGGTGCTACAGCTGCTATCGGAGCATTTGATTACTTGATTAGACAATAATCAAAACTTACGTGTTAGTAATCTGTCTACAACAGTTATAAGTAATATAAAGAGGTTGAATATCTTTCAGCCTCTTTATGATTTTTAATAAGAAATTTGAACAATCAAGCAGTCAATTTGATGAAAGAGACTTGACGAATCTTTTTTTTTTCGATAGAATGGTATCTGTTATGGCGGTATAGCCAAGTGGTAAGGCACGGCTCTGCAAAAGCTTGATCGTCGGTTCAAATCCGTCTACCGCCTTCATAATACGAGGACACCTTAGGGTGTCTTTTTTCATTATTGCATATAAAAATACCCGAAGCTAGAAACCTCGGGTATTCATTATTCTTATTTAATCGCTTCAATCAAAGCCTCCGCTTGATTCTGAAGGTTTTCAAGAACTTCTTCAGTTGCTAGGAATTTCCCATCCGCCCAGGCTGTATCATTTACACGTGTCGCTGTAAAATCGCCAACCACTTGGGTACGGATAAATGGTAACAAGTCTTTGTAGGCATCAAAAAGTTGATTGTGGCCACCATTAGCAACTGATGATACGGTTACAATCTTATCTTGAAGAGCTGATGGCCCTGAAGGATCTGATAGGTCAAGGGCACGGCTCAACCAGTCAAGCAAATTTTTCACTGGTCCAGGAATTGAGAAATTATAAACCGGAGAGAAAATCCAAATTGCGTCTGCTGCCAAGACCTGTTCTCGAACTTCTGCCAAAACTGGAAGAACTGGACTTTCTAAATCCTGATTAAAAACAGGTACTTGACTATAGTCAAGATAAGAAACATTAGCTTTACCAGCTAACATTTTCTCAGCTTCTTCTGCTAATTGGTGGTTAAATGATCCCTTGCGAAGAGATCCAACGATAAATAGAATGTTTTTCATGATACGTTTCCTTTGTATTTCTAATAATTAATATTTACTACTACATAGTAATATATATAATTCCATTAGAAATATAAAGAAATATGCTCAGACATTCTTAAATTTTTTCAGGAGCTCTACCAACTGTGCCTGCTCTTCAGGTGTCAGAACGGAAAAAGTCTCCTCAATAGCTCGCTGATGTGGCGGGATTGCTGCTTGAATAATACGACGGCCCTCATCCGTCAAATCAACCTCGAAAGCACGCTTATCTGTTTGGCAGGCTTCTCGCGTCAACCAACCTTTTTTCTCCATATTTTTAATGACGACAGTCATATTCCCGGAGGTGGCAAGCATGCGGTCAATTAATTCGCCAATTTTCATACGTCCTTTGGCATTAAGCACGTCCATGACACCAAATTGAGTTGGTGTCAAATTAAATTCTTTAAAGGTCTCAGAAACCTTGGCATCGATGGTACGAAAAGCCTTACGCATAACTACCATACTTTTTACAGCCATGTTTTTATCTAAGTCACTCATTTCTAGTCCTTTCCAAATAGATGCTGTTTTTATTACTCTACCACAGTTTTTCTAAAAGTGGTATATGAAAATGAAAAAATAAGAAAAAAGAGTCCTTAGATATCTAACCAATACCTCAGAACTCTTTCATTTCTAACTATTACGATTCCAAAAAAGGGCTAATAAGATAACAGCACCTAGTACTGAAGGAACGATAGCAGTATCTGCTAGCATCGGTCCCCAATTTCCAAAAAGAAGCTGACCAACAAAAGCACCTAGCCATCCAACAAAGGTCTTACCAATACAGCCCATACGTTCACCCCTATTTGATATAGCAGAGGCAATAAGGCCAATTAGAAAACCAACTATCATACTTCCAATCATGAGAAATCCTCCATCACTCTTAGATTACCCAATCCCCATTTCGGAAGATTGGTACACGACTACCATCTTGGCGGATACCATCGATATCCATTTGATTTGAACCAATCATAAAGTCTACGTGTACATCTGAACGATTAAGACCAGCTTCCTTAAGTTCCTCTTCTGTCATGTCTGCTCCACCCTTAACACTGGTAGCATAGGCTGCTCCAATAGCTAGGTGGTTGGACGCATTCTCATCAAAAAGAGTGTTAAAGAAGGTGATGCCTGACTGTGAAATAGGACTTGGATCTGGAACCAAAGCACATTCACCTAGAGCACGCGCCCCATTATTGTTGAAGACGAGATTCTTCATCACCTCATCACCTTGGTCCGCTGTGATATCTACAATTTCACCATCTTTGAAGGTTACCTTGATTCCCTCAATAATATTACCATTGTAGCTTAGAGGCTTTGTGCTTGAGACATAGCCATCTGCACGGCGAAAATCTGGTGCCGTAAAGACTTCTTCTGTTGGCATATTAGGAAGGAAGCTTTCACCTTGCGCATTGATGGCACCTGCAGACTCCCAAACATGGTTTTTAGGCAATCCTAGAGTCAAATCTGTTCCAGGTGCTTGGTAGTGTAAGGCTGAGAATTGTGCCTCATTGAGTAGGCGTGCTTTAGCATCCAAACGGTCAGCATGTTCCTTCCAGGCACGTACAGGATCCTCTTCATAAACACGACAGGTCTTGAAAATTTGATCCCAAAGTAAATCTACAGCTTCCTCATCACTCGAAGCATCAGGAAAGACCTTCTTAGCCCATTCCTTACCAGCTGCAGCAGCTACAGTCCAACTAACCTTATTAGACTGAGTTGCCACCTGCATAGGTTTAAAGGCCACCCCAGTAGCTTTAGCATGAGCAGATAAACGTTCAGGAGCTACACCATTAAGGGCACCTGGATCTGATGAACGAACGCCTAAGCGACTTGCCTTCTTGGCTAACAAATATTCCATTTCAGCTTTTTTATAGGCAGGAACCTCTTCGATGCGGTCCATATCAGCATGCAAGAAGCGCTCGCGATTAATAATATCATCTGACCATTGAACGATTACCTCAGCTGCTCCTAGAGCATAGGCTTCTTTAACTAAGAGATGTGCTAGCTCTGCTTGTTCTACATCAATGCTCAAGGCTACTGTGTGACCAGGTTGTACATTAATCCCATTAGCAACCAGTAATTTAGCATATTTCTCAAGATTTTCTTTAAAATTTGGTAAAACCATGATTAACTCCTTGAAACTATAATTTTCTATCAGTATACCATAAGACGAAGAAAAAGGTTTCCTCTCAGCTTTGGCTTTTTAGCATCACATGCATCCCCCTAAACAAAAAGAGAACGGAGACTGACTCCATTCTCTCAAAGTTGAGGACGATTCTCTTTAGCCATTAAAAGAAATCGTCAAAAAGACTTAATTGATTATCTTCTGGCATATTTCCTAGGATGCCCATTTCATCCAATTTTTCAACCAAGGTTGATGATAGGCCTCCTCGTTTACGCAATTCTGTCTTGGAAAGGAACTCCCCTTCTTCACGCGCAGCAACCACTTGCTTAGCAACGTTCTCACCCAAACCTTCAAGTGCAATAAACGGTGGAATCAAAGTATCTCCTTCAATCAGAAACTCAGTTGCCTGACTCTTATAAAGATCCAACTGACCAAAGGTAAAGCCACGTTCTAACATTTCATTGACAATTTCAAGCGTTGTAAATAAGTCATTTTCAACATTAGTCGCTTCATTTCGTTGGCGCTTCTCCTTAATATCTTCCATTCGAGCTTTAACAGCATCAAGACCCGCAGACATCGTCTTAAGCTCAAATGCTTTAGCTCGAATCGAGAAGTAGGCACAATAGTAATAAATAGGATGGTGCACTTTGAAATAAGCTACACGTAGGGCCATCATAACGTAGGCTGCCGCATGGGCTTTAGGGAACATGTACTTGATTTTACCACAAGATTCAATGTACCAGTCTGGAACATTATTTTCACGCATGGCTTGAATATAGCCATTACGCTCTTCTTCGGAAATCTTCAACCACATCCCCTTACGCACACGTTCCATGATCGTGAAGGCCATCTTAGGATCTAATCCCGCATGCATTAGGTATACCATGATATCATCACGACAACCGATAACTGTTTTCAGAGTGGCGATACCTTCCTTAATCAAATCTTGTGCATTACCTAACCAAACGTCTGTTCCGTGGGACAATCCAGATAACTGTAAGAGTTCCGCAAAGGTCGTCGGATGCGTCTCGTCGACCATACCACGAACAAAGTTAGTCCCAAACTCAGGGATTCCCAACATTCCCGTTGGTGTCCCAATCTGTTCAGGTGTTACCCCTAAAATATCAGTCCCTGAAAAAAGTTTCATTACATCTGGATCATCTGCTCGAATATCTTTTGGATCAATTCCTGATAAATCCTGCAACTTACGAATCATAGTCGGATCATCATGTCCCAGAATATCAAGCTTCAACACGTTCTCATCGATATCGTGGAAGTTAAAGTGAGTCGTCTGCCAGGCAGCCGTTACATCATCAGCCGGATATTGAACAGGTGTGAAATCATAGACATCCATATAATTTGGAATAACAACAATACCACCCGGGTGCTGACCTGTGTTTCGCTTAACACCCGCAGCCCCCATGGCTAAACGATCGACCTCGGCATCACGGTAAAACTTATTGTAATCACGTTCGTAACCTTTAACAAAACCATAAGCCGTCCGATCTGCAACAGTTCCTACTGTTCCGGCACGAAAAGCATATTGCTCTCCAAAAATATCACGAACGTCCAAGTGGGCTGATGGTTGATCATCACCGGAGAAGTTCAAATCGATATCAGGAACCTTATCCCCATCAAAACCTAGGAAGGTCTCGAAAGGAATATCCTGACCATCTTTTTTATATTCCGTTCCACATTCTGAACATTCCTTATCAGGCAAATCGAAGCCAGATCCATAAGATCCATCTGTAATGAACTCTGAGTGTTGACAATTAGGACAGAGATAATGTGGCGGCATCGGATTGACCTCAGTAATTCCAATCATCGTCGCAACAAAACTAGAACCGACAGATCCACGCGAACCAACTAGGTAGCCACGTTCATTTGAACGGTTAACTAGCATCTGCGAAGCCAGGTAGATTACGGCAAATCCATTACCAAGAATTGAAGACAACTCTTTCTCAATTCGCAGGTCAATAATATCAGGCAAAGGATTACCATAGAGCTCAAACGCTCTAGCATATGTCATCTCCGCAACCTGTTCTTCCGCACGATCAATAAAAGGTGTGTACAAGTCTTTTTTAACAACCTCAACCTCTTCAATTTGATCTGCCATAGCTTGCGTATTAGTTACAACAATTTCATAGGCTAAGTCTTTTCCTAAAAAGGCAAAGTCGTCTAGCATCTCGTTAGTTGTCCTAAAATGAGCTTCAGGTAAAGGAGCAGGTTTCGCATTTTCTCCCTTACCAATTGGCCTATTAATCATGGCTCCTTGTCCCAAAGCACGAACAATGATTTCACGATAAATGGCATCCTCAGGGTTGATATAGTGTACATTTCCTGTAGCCAGCACAGGCTTGTCCAGACGATTAGCGACTTCAATCAAATCTCTAATCAGTTGTTCTATAGCCGCCTCATCCTTGATTAAATCCTTTGCAATCAAGGGCGCATAAATTGCCGGTGGCATAACTTCAATAAAGTCATAATATTTAGCAACTTCAACCGCCTTGTCAATACCGTGAGACAAAAGCGTATCAAAAACCTCACCATCAGCACAAGCAGAACCTACAATGATTCCCTCACGATACTCATCTAAGACCGTACGAGGAATACGTGCTACTCCCTCAAAGTATGAGACATTTGATAAACTTACCAACTTAAAGATATTCTTCAAGCCAGTTTGATTCTGAACATACAGCGTCGCATGTTTGACACGAGACTTTTTATACGAATCTTCAGAAACCAACTCCGTATTCAACTGTTCTAGATTAGTCAAACCGTGCTTATCAAACACATCTTTTATGAAGATAAACAACAAACGGCCCGTAGCTTCCGCATCATAATTGGCCATATGGTGATGATCCAAAGCCACACCAAACCGCTTCGTCAAAGGCCCCAAACCATGACGCTTATACTCAGGATAAAGATTTCGTGCAAATTCTAAAGTATCAATAACCGGTTGTGAAATTGTTGGTAACTGATGTCTTTCGTAATTGGCATTCATAAAACCAACGTCAAAGGTCGCATTATGGGCCACTAGAACAGTTCCTTGACAGAATTCTTGAAATTCCTGTAAAACTTGCACTAAAGGTTTAGCACCTTTAACATGATTATCAGTAATACCGGTCAACTCAGTAGTAAATGCAGAAAGAGGATGTCCTGGATCTATGAATTCATCAAATTGCTCAATAATATTACCTTTATGCATTTTTGATGCCGCAATCTGAATCAAATCATTATGAACAGCAGACAAGCCCGTTGTCTCAACGTCAAATACAACATAAGTTGCTTCTTTTAATTCCAAATCCTCAGAATTATAAACAATAGGTACCTTATCCTCAACAAGATTGGCTTCAAGACCAAAAATAGCCTTAATCCCAGCTTTTTTAGCCCTATGGTAGCCATGAGGAAAACTCTGAACATTAGCATGGTCAGTGATGGCAACTGCTGGATGTCCCCAAGAAGCCGCTGTATCAATAAGATCTTCAACAGTTGGCATTGCATCCATAGTCGACATGTTGGTATGCGCATGAAATTCCACACGCTTTTGTCCCTCAGGCATCAAATCCTTACGAGGAGTATGGGAAATCTCTTTAATATCTTGCACATTCATAGTCAGACTATGAGTGAAAGGATTATTCTCGATACGGCCACGAACCCTAACCCAGTTCCCCTTTTTTATCATATCGAACTTAGCGAGCTCATCACTATCTTTGACCCATCGTTGCATAGCAAAACTAGAGGTATAATCAGTTACCTTAAAATTAATAATAATCCGACCCGTCTTTGTTTCACGTTGCTCTACATCAAAAATATATCCTTCAAAAACAACACGATTCTCTTCAGAATTAATATCAACCATTGGCGTTATTTCAGCCTTATCAAAACTAGCTTGACGTTGACTCTGTTTCTCAGCAAAATTTTGTGATGGTTCGGTCACAGGTTTCGGTGCTGGGGCACTTTCAATAATAGATTGAAGCGCCTGTCTAGCCTGAGACTCAGCTTGTTCTTGTAAAGAAACCTTATTTGTTTGGTAAGCCTCTTCTAAAGAAGATGAAGCTTCCTTATCTTCGACAACAGAAATGGATACATCAGATAAACCAACTTGAGAAAGAGATTTAGATATCAAAAAAATAAATCTATCCTGTAAATTTTCCTTTATAATATGCTCTGGAGCCTTAACGAAAATACTGTTATTTGAAATCTTAACCTTTAAATTTGAGAATAAAGAATAAATAGAAAAGTGTGACACTTTTAAACTATCTAAAGCATATGCAAAGTAATCTCCAAGTAAAGAATCATCGCAAGCAGTAGAAACTAAACGAATCTCAAAAGAAGCTTTAGCACCTAAAGAATTAAAAGAAGAGTGAAGTAAACTATCAAAAAGAGCAAAAGACTCATAAGACAGAACACTAGGAAAAGAAAAAACAAAAAACCATTGGCGTTTTGATTTAAATAGCTTTACTATTTCAATAGAACCATCTTTAATTTCTTTAAAAGCATCGTGATCCTCAGGAAAACGAATTTGTTTTAAGAGAAGCTGAAATTTATCAGACATAAAAAATAAACTCCTATAGACAAAAAAACACTCCTTAAGGAGTGTAACTTATACCGGCGGCCGGGGTCGAACCGGCACGTCCTTGCGGACACTGGATTTTGAGTCCAGCGCGTCTGCCAATTCCGCCACGCCGGCAAAGTATAACTGGGGTAGCTGGATTCGAACCAACGCATG
>NZ_KV817307.1:0-42128 GCF_001814615.1 Streptococcus sp. HMSC078H12
TATCATCCCTCACTTGTCTTGTCAATAACTTTTTTAAAGTTTTTTCAAACTTTTTGTTACTGGACAATTTCCTTAAGACTTTATTAGTCTATCAAGTTTGAGAACTAATGTCAATACTTATTTTCTATGCTAGAGTAAACGTAAAAAGAAGATCGCAAGTATCTCCTTTTTTACGTTTTTATAGAGCTGCGCGCATGCGTGCTTGTGAATTTTCGACATTTCGTATTGAGCGTGGCAAGAAAGCACGGATATCATCTTCTTTATAACCCACTTGCAATCTCTTATCATCAATTAAGATTGGGCTCTTCAAGATTCTTGGATTTTCTTGAATCAAATCAATCACTTCACTGACACTGAGCTCGTCGATATCACAATTTAGAGCTTTAGCATAGCGATTTTTTGATGAAACAATACTCTCAACACCATTCTCTGTTTTTGACAGGATGTTTAAGATTTCTTCTTTTGTAAGTGGTTCTTTACCAAGGTTTTGTTCTTTATAAGGAAGTTGATGGTTGTTCAACCATGTCTTTGCTTTTTTACAACTTGTACAACTTGAGATTGTATAAATCTTAATCATGTTAATTCTCTCTTTCTGTCACATGATACTATTATCTTATCATTGTCCTTGATTTAAGAAATCGGTCTAGCGACCTATTTTGAATCAAGGGGAACTTTTTCAATTACCATAGACACTTTTTATTTAGATTAAAACAAAGAAAAAAGAGCTCGTCGGCTCTTATACACTTATTCCTCAATTTCAATGGTTGAATCAAGGTCTAAAACAAGTTCATCAGATGTTTCTTCAACTTGTATTTCTTCAACAATATCCTCTTCATCTGGTTCAATCAAACCATAGTGTACACGTACTTTATGATCAATTTCTTCAAAAATTTCTGGATGATCTGCCAAATATTTTTTAGCATTTTCAGATCCTTGACCAATCTTCTCTCCATTGTATGAGAACCACGCTCCAGCTTTTTGAATAATGCCTAAGTCACTAGCGATTTTTACAAGCTCACCTGTTTGGGAAATCCCTTCACCATACATAATTTCAACAAAGGCTTCTTTAAATGGTGGAGCAACCTTGTTTTTGACAACCTTAATTTTAGTTTCCTTACCAACATTTTGGTCTTTTTTATCACCAGTCCCTTTGATTTGCGTATTTCCACGTACATCAAGACGTACTGATGCATAGAATTTTAGAGCACGTCCACCAGGAGTTGTTTCTGGATTACCAAACATAATACCAACTTTTTCACGCAATTGGTTAATGAAGATAGCAATTGTTTTTGTTTTATTGATTGAAGCAGAAAGTTTTCGCATGGCTTGACTCATCATACGCGCTTGAAGTCCGACATGGCTATCACCAATATCTCCATCAATTTCTGCACGAGGTACCAAGGCTGCAACTGAGTCAACAACAACCAAATCAACTGCACCTGAGTCAATCAGCTTACCAGCAATTTCGAGACCTTGTTCACCTGAATCAGGTTGTGACAAAAGAAGTTCATCGATATTAACACCTAGGGCTGCCGCATAAGCAGGGTCAAGGGCATGCTCTGCATCGATAAAGGCAGCAATTCCGCCTTCTTTTTGTGTCTGAGCAACAGCATGGAGGGCTACAGTTGTTTTACCTGATGATTCTGGTCCGTAAATTTCGATAATACGACCTTTAGGATAACCACCTGCACCAAGAGCAATATCCAAAGCTAGCGAGCCTGAGCTCATAACTTGAACTTTCTGCTCTGCACGCTCACCAAGACGCATAACCGCACCCTTACCAAAATCTTTTTCAATATTCTTCAAAGCATCGTCAAGTGCTTTACGACGCTCATCTCCAAATTTCTTTGTAATTTCTTCTGTTTTCTTTGTTTTCTTAGCCACTTATTTTCCTCTTCTTTCTTATAGTTAAAGACAAACTTAAATCAAGTTGTCTCTTGTAATAAAACTTGGCGAACTAGGTTAAAGGCATAGAGGGTACTAATATATCTAACATCAGAACGACTTCTTCCACCTATAACAACCTTGATTGACCTTACTTGATTCCTATCAGCAATACCAATAAATACTGTACCCGCTGGGTGTCCTTCTAAGGAATCTGGTCCAGCTACACCGGTAAGTGCAATTCCGTAATCGCTATCTGTTTTAGTTCGAGCACCTTCAGCCATTTTTTCTGCAGTAAAATAACTGACAACACCATGTTCTTCTAGTTGCGACAAGGGAATATCCAACATTTTAGCTTTTTCTTCAATGCTATAAGTAACAAAGCCACCTTTAAATACTTGTGAGGCTCCTGAAAAATCAGCAATACTAGCCTGGAATAAACCTGCTGTTAGGCTTTCAGCTGCAGTGATAGTCTTGCCATGGTGCTTAAGCAAACGAAAAGCTTCAAAAGCTAAACTATTAGACTCTCCATATCCATAAATGAAATCAGATAAGGATTTTCCATCTAGAGTTTTAGTCGAACGAATTTGTTTCTCTAAAACATCTAGTTTTTGATCTGCTTCTTCTTGCGAAGAAGCCTTTGTTGACAAACGAAGTGTTACTTCCCCCACTTTAGCATATGGAGCTATGGTTGGATCTGTTTGGTTAACAATAAAATCCTTCAGAACAGTCACTAATTGACTTTCTCCAACGCCGAAGAATCTTAGGACTCTCGAATAAAGACTTGAGTGATTCTCTGTAAGAGCTGGAATAAGTTCTTGATTCACCATAGGTTTGAGTTCACTTGGTGGACCAGGTAAGACTACATAGGTCACACCTTGAGCAGTAATAATCCCTCCAACTGCAAGACCTGTCGGGTTTTGCAAGGGAATAGCCCCCTCAACAATTTGTGCTTGACGTTCATTATTAGGCGTTCGTGTGTGTTTAGGACGAGTAGCAAAGAAACTATCCAGTTTTTTACTAGCTTCCTCATCAAAAACGAGTTCTTTTCCTAAGAACTTAGCCAGTGTTTGCTTGGTTAAGTCGTCCTCAGTAGGGCCAAGTCCACCACAAAGTATGACTAAATCACTACGCTGACTGGCTTGATCAAGAACTGAAAGTAGGCGGTTTTCATTATCTCCTACTGCTGTGTGAAAATACACGTCAATTCCTAGTTCAGCTAGTTTCTCAGATAAAAATTGGGCATTGGTATTGGTGATTTGCCCGGTTAGGATTTCAGTTCCTACTGCAATCAATTCAGCTTTCATTGGTTCACCTGTATTACTATTCGTAAAATAATCTCAAAAACATGTTCGTTTATAAACTAACATGTTTTTCTCGTCTTGTCAATCAAATCTACTCATTTATTTGAAGTCACAGTTGTTTTCATGATCATTCACAAATCCTGCGGCTTGTAAAAATGAATATATAGTAGTCGGTCCTAAAAATTTGAACCCTCTCTTTTTTAGATTTTTGGCAATCTGTTGGGATAGGTCAGTTGATGATGGGACATCCTTATATGTGGGTACATTATTTATCAAGGGCTTTCCGTCAAAGTAATGCCAAAAGTAATGGGACAAAGAGCCAAATTCATCTTGGATTTTTAGTACTTGTTTGGCATTATTTACGGTTGCTTCTAGCTTAAGTTTGTGCCTAATGATGTCTGGATTTTGAAGCGCATCTTCAAGTTCACTTAGGCTAAACTGGGCAACACGCTCAATATTATAGTCATGAAAAACACGATTAAAGGCCTGTCTTTTATTTAAAACGGTTAACCAAGAAAGCCCTGACTGATAACTTTCTAAGCATAGAAGCTCAAAAAGTTTTTGATCGTCACCAATAGGCTTTCCCCACTCCTTGTCATGATAATCACAATATAATTTATTGTTTGTTGGAACCCAACGACAACGATTGACCATTGCTTACCTCATTTCATCAACATCTTAAGAGCTGATTTAATGTATTGCTCTGCCGTTTCATTAGTACCTTCGAAGAAGGATTTGATTTTCTTAAGTTCTGCGGCTTTATAACCAAGAGCAAGCAAGGCTTCCATAGCCTCATCCAATTGATGATTCCCTTCAGGTTGACTTGGTGTCGTCTTGGTCGTTTCTGTTGGTAACTCTGCAAATTTCCCTGCCAAATCCAGAACCATTTGTTGAGCTGTCTTTTTACCAATCTTTGGAAACTTCATCAAGTATTTGATGTCACTATTATCAACAGCAGCAACCAAGCCTTGATTATCATCTACAGCAACAATGGCTAGGGCAGTCGTCGGACCTATTCCAGAAACTGAAATAAGCTTAAGGAAGACCTCTTTTTCATCTTCAGTATGGAAACCAAAAAGAAGGTGGGCATCATCTCTAATAACTTGATGAAGATAGACTTGGATAGTCTGATTCATTTGGTCAGAAAAACTATATGGATTCGCCACAGTGACAATATAACCTAAGCCGTTTGCTTCTATAACAATATACTTGGCGGTAATTTTCACTAGAGTTCCCTTGATGTAATCATACATAGCGTGTGATTTCCTTTCTCGTTCGTTTCTTCAATGGTTTGCTTTATCATTTTATACTCGTAAGATAATTGTCTTGAGTGTTTATTTTGTCATCTCAAGCACTGCTGTACTATTGTAACAAAAAATCCACTCGAAAGTGGATTCTGTTTGCTCTATTTTAAGGATGACTACTCGTCTTTAAAGTATCTGTAATCATCTTTAGACCTAATAGAATATATGTTACAACGCCTAAAGTAAAGGCAATGCTAGAAACATTTACGAGAGTATTCTCCAAACTTGGTTGACCTAACCAGGCCAAAATATAGAAAATCAAGCTAGTCGCTAAAAATGTTAAGCCAACAAGTAAAAAGTGTTTATTAGTTTTTGTTAGGTGTCTCATCACTATACCTCCTAACTTAAAAATCAGGCAATCATCCTACAATGATCCGCTAAAACATTAGAAGATTCTTCATCTTCACCACTATTATAAATCTAACATTCCTATTCGTAAAGCAAGACCAAAAAAAGTTTCAATACTTCCCTAGGTCACGTAGACTTGTATGATTTTCTTGAATACGACGGAACATTTTTTCCATATCAGACTTGGTAAAGTTGACAAGTACTGGACGTCCGTGAGGGCAATTGTAGGGATTTTTACACTGTGCAAGCTGTACTAGGAGGTCACGCGCAGAGTAATCATCAAGTGCATGATTAGCCTTGATTGAACGTTTACAACTCATCATGATGGCCAACTCAGCACGGTAGGTCTTAACAGACACTTCATTCGTCAAAAGAAGCATGTCACACATTTCATAGACTGCTGATTCAATCTCTTCTTCCTTCATCCAGATAGGATGTTCACGAAGAATGAAGGTATTATTCCCATAAGGCTCTAAATAGATACCAACCTGATTCAGAAGGGGCATTTTTTCTTGTAAACTAATGTAGTCTGAACCTGAAAATTCAAAGAGATAAGGAACCAAGAGCTGTTGTAAACTGCTGTCAACCTCACCGATCTTTTCACGATAGTACTCATACTTGACACGTTCTTGAGCAGCATGTTGGTCAATGATGTAAAGTCCACCTTGTCCTTGCGCAAAGAGATAGGTTCCATGCATTTGACCAAAAAACTCCAATTCAGGGAAGGTTGATGTTTCCTCATTATCCAGATTTTCAAGCATGCGCTTCATTTTCGACTTGTTTTTATAATCAAGTTTTTCGTGTTCGCTATCACCTTCATCTACTGAACGTTGTGCCTGTTTAACAGAAGGTTGCGGTTTATTTTCTACCGATGAAACTGGAGACTCTGACTCTGATACAAGAGGTTTGATATCTTCTTGGACTGTCTCTGGTTTGACAAAGAAATCATTACGACTGCTATCATAGTAAAGATTGGTTTGTTTGAGTGGAAGACTGGTTTGAACTGGCTTAGCTGCACCTCTGGTACTAGACTTGGCTAGATTTTCAAGGGCATCAGGAATCAAATCCTGCTCTCTAAGGCTTTGAGCAATGGCAGAGCTGATAAGGGCCATAAGCTCTTTTTCTTTAGAAATACGTACTTCCTGCTTGGTTGGGTGAACATTGACATCAGCCAAATAAGGATCAATCTGAATATCAATAACCGCAATAGGGAAGCGTCCTACCATGAGTTTAGAACCATAACCATCAAAAATAGCACGGTTAAGCAGGAAGTTTTTAATATAACGTCCGTTAATGAGAATCGTGATGTAGTTACGATTCGCACGGGTCAACTCAGGGAGACTAACATATCCAGAAACTTCAAAATCAAGGTCAGAATTTGAAATCTCCACCATTTTTTTAGCCGTTGTCAAACCATAAATACCAGCAATAGCTTGACGGAGGTCTCCAGTACCTGATGTCTGTGTCAACTGACGACCATCATTAAGCAAGGTAAAGGCAACCTCGGGATGAGCTAGACTCAGACGATTGACAACATCAACAATATGGGCCAACTCAGCCTGTAAACTTTTCATATACTTGAGACGAGCTGGGGTATTATAAAATAGGTTTTCAACGGTAATCTTTGTTCCAACTGGTGTTGAAATAGGATCCTGACTCTCAATTTCTCCACCTTTAGCAACCAGTTTAGTCCCATAGGCTTCTCCATCCGCTGCTGTCACAATAGTTAGGTAGCTGATAGAAGCTATTGATGGTAGGGCCTCACCTCGAAAACCAAGGGTTCGAATACGAAAGAGATCTCCTTGATTTTTGATTTTACTTGTTGCATGACGGCGCAAACTCATGGCCACATCAGCTTGAGCCATTCCTTCGCCATTATCTGTGATTTGAATTTTTGAGAGGCCTGATTCTTCAACTTCAATGGTAATCTGGGTGCTGCCTGCATCAATAGCATTTTCCACCAACTCTTTAACAACACTGGCTGGGCGCTCTACGACCTCACCAGCAGCAATCTGGTTGGCTAACACCTCAGGCAATTCGATGATTTTTGGCATAATTATTATTTTCCCTTCTAAAAGGTTGAGAGATCATTGGTTCTAACTGTTACTGATGCTTCCTATAAAGCCATAACTCACACACAACTGTTAGCCAAGATAAGGCTGTGGCTATAACAATCATATCCCCATGACGAAGATTGAACCAAATGAGTCCAGAAAAAATCAAGAGGTAGATGACTTGGAAAATCCATTGGTAGGTTTTGGGTGAACTTGTCGAATCCATAAACTGCTTAACAAAGAAATAAAGCAAAAGCAAGTTCAGTGTTAGTGCCTTTTCAAAAGGTGTAAAAAAGCTCAAAATCAGACTGCAGGCAAGAAAAATTCCTGCTAGCCATTTCATTATAGATTTCATGTGATTACCTCGTCAGTACGTTTTCATTAAGTATAGGGGTTTTCGAAAATATTTTCAACCACTTAGACACCACATAGGACCACATAGACAAACGCTATTGCTGTGGACTAGTAAATAGTGTTTAATAAAGGTGTGAAAGGGAGGAGGTCTCCTCAATTACCAATAAGAAAGGATAGTTATGAAAATAAAAGTTCAGATTGACTCGGTATTCCAAGAAGAAATGTTGCAGATTCAAGCACCTAGTCGAACGCCCAAGATTCAGCAAGTTGTCGAGTTTGTCGAATCTTTGGATGATAACCAACGACTCAAAGGAAAAAAAGATGGCGAAACTTATCTCATCGAGCCTAATGCTATTTCCAGAATTTACATCGAAAATCGTCAAGTTCTAGCTGAAACTATTCAAGGAGAGTACCACTTAGGCTTACGTCTCTATCAAGTTTTAGAAAAACTGCCATCTTACTTTATCAAAATCTCACAATCAGAGATTGTCAACCTCAAAGAAATTGAACGCTTCAACATTACCCCTAACGGCCTCGTTGAAATTTACCTTAAAAACAAGGAAACCACCTACTCATCACGCCGTTACCTCAAAGCAATAAAGGAGAAATTACAATGAAAAAGCAACTTTTTAAATCAGGCACAAAAGGCATCCTTATCGGACTTGTCGTATCCATGATTATGTCTCTTATCTGGGCACCAAGCTACATGCCTCTAAATCCTCACTCAGCCATTGGACAATGGATGACGTCACATCAGGTTCACGGATCTATGGTATTAGCCTACTGCCTCATCACTTGGTTTGCTATCGGTATCCTCTTTGAAGTCGCTAGTTATATTTTCCGTAAAGCTGAGTGGAGTTTACTTCGTGCAACCCTCACTCACTACGCCTTGACCTGTCTAGGTTTCATTCCACTAGCTACCCTCAGCGGATGGTTCCCTCTACGTTTGACTTTCTACTTGGAGCTAGTCATTGAATTCAGCCTTATCTATCTGCTCGTTTGGGTCTTCTCTTATTGGAAAATGAAAAAGGATATTGAAGAACTCAACCAAGAATTGAAACATCTGTAAAAGACAAGAAGCCTGTCAATTGACAAGCTTCTTTTATAGTTTCTGTTTTAAATCTGCTACAGCCATCATGACCTGCATCGGTGTCATATTGTAAATGTCCAAGTCTCGTAACTCTTGAAGAACTGGATTTTCAGTAAAATCATCAAAGAGAGAGATTTGCTCGTTGACATGTGTTTCAGTGGCTGGCTTCTCTTGAGGCGATACCTTTTCCTGAGGTTGGATGGTGACTGTCTCGCCCTCTAGTTGTGTCAAGATGGTGTCGGCACGTTCCAGTAAATCTGCTGGTAAACCTGCAATCTTAGCTACATGAATACCATAAGATTTATCGGCTGGGCCATTGACAATCTTGTGAAGGAAAGTCACCTCTCCGTCCTTTTCAAGTGTCGCCACATGAACGTTGACAAGGTGTGTCAAAGTATTTGACAGGGCTGTCAACTCATGATAATGGGTAGCAAACATGGTTTTAGCCCCCACCTTGTCATGAATAAACTCAATGATAGACTGGGCCAGAGCCATACCGTCATAGGTGGCTGTCCCACGCCCCAACTCATCAAAAATAATCAAGGAATTAGGTGTCGCCCGCTTAATGGCCTGATTAGCCTCCATCATCTCAACCATGAAGGTCGACTGACCTGAAATCAAGTCATCTGCAGCACCAATACGTGTATAGATGGCGTCAAAAACTGGCAAATCAATACTATCTGCTGGTACGTAAGACCCCATCTGAGCCATAACGACTGACAAGGCCAACTGACGCATATAGGTAGATTTACCACTCATATTTGGTCCTGTGATGAGCTGAACATTGGTCTGACTGTCAAAGGTAATCGTGTTTGGAATGTATTCCTGAACACCCATAACCTTCTCAACCACCGCATGACGACCTTGATCAATAACGATACGATGTTCATCATTAAACACAGGACGAACATAATGATTAGTCTCTGCTGTAACAGCCAAACTCTGAAGCACATCGACTGTCGCAATAGCCTTAGCCAAAGATTGCAAACGATCAATATAGCGTTCCACCTGCTCACGAACACGCATGAAAATATCATACTCTAGCGTTGATGACTTTTCACGTGCCTCGAGCATTTCACCTTCAATTTTAGCCAACTCAGCAGTTCCAAACCGCTCTGAATTTTTCAGGGTTGCCTTGCGGAAGAAATGGTCAGGAACCAAGCTAAGATTAGAGTTGGTCACATGGAAGTAATAACCATCTTTACGGTTATAATCAATTTTTAGTGTTGTAATACCAGACGCTTCACGTTCCTTGGCTTCGATGTCTGCAATCCATGACGTCCCCTCGCTCATCACCTTGCGATACTTGTCCAAGGTCTCATCAAAACCAGCACGGATAATGCCACCTTCTGTAATGGTTGCTGGAGCATCGGGATCAATAGCCGACCGAATCAGACTTTCTAATTCTGGCAGAGCATCTAGCTCTTGTAAAAGACGTGACAAGGCCTCGTCATCAAAAGACTCCAAAATCGCCTTAATAACTGGAACCTGAGCTAGGGTATGACCTAGCTGAATCAAATCTTTAGGGTTAGCCTTTCCGAAGGAAACACGACTAGCCAAGCGCTCAATGTCGTAAACCCCTTTAAGACTCTCAGTCAGGTCACTACGCTCGAAGAAATTGTCCAAGAAAACTTGGATAATATTCTGGCGCTCCATGATAGCAGCCTGATTCACTAAAGGACGGTCAATCCAAGTACGCAAGAGACGCATTCCCATAGCTGTCTTGGTTTCATCCAGGAGCCAGAAAAGAGAACCGTGTTTCTTACCTGTTCTAGCATTTTCCAGCAAATCCAAACTCGACTTGGTCGCATAGGACATCTGCAAGTAATCCTTAATCTCATAGTGCTGAGCCTTTTGTAAATGGCTTAACTCACGCATCTGAGTACGGTGCACATACTGGAGAAGTTTACCCGCTACACTACTTTCCAAGTCTGTCAAGCTAGTGTCAATCAAGTGGACATCATCGTAAACCTCTGTTTCCTTGGAAAGTAGAAGGTTGAGTTGCTTCACCAAAACTTGTTCATCAGCTTCAGGTAAATCATAACCAACCACTACTTCACGTGCCTTAAGGTTCTGAATTTCACTACAAACTGAACTGAAATCGTCCAACTCTGTCGCAAAAAATTCACCCGTTGACACATCCATATAGGACAGACCGAATCGACTTCCAGCCTTGTCAATGGCTACCAAGAAATTATTGGCATTATCAGGTTTAGAGCTGTCAACCACTGTACCTGGCGTGATAACCTGAACCACCTCACGCTTAACCACACCAACAGCCTGTTTAGGATCCTCCATCTGCTCAGCAATAGCTACCTTGTAGCCCATCTCAACTAAGACATCAATATAGGCTTGAGCTGAATGATAAGGAACACCAGCCATAGGAATGGGATTATCGGCGTTCTTATTACGACTGGTTAGGCTAATTTCCAAAATCTGGGCAGCCTTAACGGCATCCTCATAAAATAATTCGTAAAAATCACCCATACGAAAGAGCAAAAAAGCATCTGGATAATTTTCCTTGATATCCAAATACTGCTGCATTCCTGGAGATATTTTTTCCTTAGCCATGTCTTAACTCCTCGTTAATCCTTTCTTCGATAGACTTGGTCACATATTGGATCAAGTCACTGGCATCCTGCATTTTTTGACGGTAGTCCTGAACAATAGGCAAATTTTCCAGCTCATGCTGAATCAAATCTGCTTGCTCACCTGCCTCCTCATAGGCACGTTGTTTCTCAATTTTTTGAAAAAGCACTGCTTCTTGTTGATAAGCCTTCATCTGTCCAGCTAGATGACTGATTTGAGGTACCTGTCCAATGGCCTTCTCAGCCTCTTGAAAAGCAAGAACCGCCTCATGGTGTTTGAGGAAGTCGATTAACTCTTCTTTGGCTTTTTGGAGATCCTGATGAGGAGTGTTCATCAGTGAAACTCGCTTTCCAGTTTTTCAGCAACCACAGCATCCTTACAGATTACCAAGAGGGTATCTGCGCCAGCAACGGTTCCTAAAATTTCAGGGTTACCATCACTATCAATTAGGTTGGCCAAAACATCAGCTTCACCCAACTCTGTGTGGAGGACCAGCATAAACTGAGCACGGGAAACTGATTTAACATAGTCCTTAACCGTAGGATCCAAACTTGGAAGCACATGCTCAGACAAACTATAGTATAGTCTACCTTCTTCATCACGAAGCTTCAAGAGGCCAATCTCACGCAAGTCACGTGACAAGGTAGCCTGAGTAACCGTGATACCTTCCGCCTCTAGGCGTTGCTTAATTTCCTCTTGTGTCCCAATCTTATCTCTTGAAATCATCTGTTTGATAACAGCTTGACGATCTCTCTTCATTATCTTTCCTCTTTTTATGTATATTCTTTGCATATTATAACAGAATTTTTGTATTTTTTCATGCAATACTTCCTAATAGATGCTTTCTTGTCCCTACCCTATTAACTAAAATAATGGTAAAATAGGTATGAATGACAAGATTTGAAATGGAGTACCTATGAATACTAAAGAACTCATTGCAGCAGAAATTGCCAAAGTTGTTCCCGAATTGGAACAAGAAAACATTCAAAATCTGCTTGAAACCCCTAAAAATGCTGACATGGGGGACCTCGCCTTTCCTGCCTTCTCATTGGCTAAAGTCTTGCGCAAGGCTCCTCAAATGATTGCAGCAGACATCGCTGAAAAAATCGATGCCTCAAACTTTGAAAAAGTTGAAGCTGTTGGTCCTTACATCAACTTCTTCCTTGATAAATCAAAAATCTCAGCGGATGTTCTTGGACAAGTCATCGCTCAAGGCAGCCACTACGCTGACCAAAACATCGGTCACGGACGTAACATCGCCTTTGATATGTCTAGTCCTAACATCGCTAAACCTTTCTCTATCGGTCACTTGCGTTCAACGGTTATCGCTGATGCTCTTGCCAACATCGTAGCTAAACAAGGCTACAAACCAGTCCGCATCAACCACTTGGGTGACTGGGGTAAACAGTTTGGTATGCTGATTGTTGCCTATAAGAAATGGGGTAGCGAGGAAGCTGTCAAAGCCAACCCTATCAATGAACTCCTTCAACTTTATGTGCGCATCAATGCCGAAGCTGAAGAAGACCCATCTGTAGACGAAGAAGCTCGTGAATGGTTCCGTAAATTGGAAGCTGGTGACGAGGAAGCAACTGCCCTCTGGCAATGGTTCCGTGACGAAAGCTTGGTGGAATTCAACCGTCTTTATGATGAACTCGGTGTTTCTTTTGATAGCTACAATGGTGAAGCCTTCTACAATGATAAGATGGATGAAGTCGTTGACATCTTGACAGAAAAAGGACTTCTCCAAGAATCTCAAGGTGCCCAAGTGGTTAACCTTGAAAAATACGGTATCGAACACCCAGCCCTCATCAAAAAATCAGATGGTGCGACACTTTACATCACACGTGACTTGGCTGCTGCCCTCTACCGTAAACGTACTTACGACTTTGCCAAAGCCATCTATGTGGTTGGTAATGAACAATCTGCTCACTTCAAACAGTTGAAAGCTGTTCTTAAAGAAATGGGCTACGACTGGTCTGACGACATGACTCACGTTGCCTTTGGGCTTGTAACTAAGAACGGTAAGAAATTGTCAACTCGTAAAGGTAACGTTATCTTGCTTGAGCCAACTATCGCTGAAGCTGTTAACCGTGCCCAAGCTCAAATCGAAGCTAAGAATCCAAACTTGCCTAACAAGGAAGCTGTTGCTCATGCTGTAGGTGTTGGTGCTATCAAATTCTACGACCTTAAAACAGATCGTATGAATGGTTACGACTTCGACCTTGATGCCATGGTATCTTTCGAGGGAGAAACTGGACCTTACGTACAGTATGCACACGCTCGTATCCAATCTATCTTGCGCAAGGCTGACTTCACGCCATCTACAGATGCTACATATAGCCTAAACGACGTTGAAAGCTGGGAAATCATCAAACTCATCCAAGACTTCCCACGTATCATCAACCGTGCATCAGACAACTTTGAACCATCTATCGTTGCTAAATTTGCTATCAGCTTAGCTCAAGCCTTTAACAAATACTATGCGCACACACGCATCTTGGACGAAAGCCCAGAACGTGATAGTCGTTTGGCTCTTTGCTACGCAACAGCAACAGTCCTCAAGGAAGCCCTTCGCCTTCTCGGTGTTGAAGCTCCAGACGAGATGTAAAACATATTTAAAACGCCTAAGGGCGTTTTTTTAATTGCCAAAAAAAAAAGAACCCAACACATGGTGTTGAGCTCTTTTGGAGATTATGAAAAAGAAAAGTTCGTTGTTCTACAAAAAGTGTAAGCCAACGAGACTTACTGAACGGCGTTCAGTAAAAGTTATTTAGGAGACTTAAAGTATAACCCGCCTTCCTTAAAGAAACCTTAAATCGCAGAAAAAAATCCCCTAAGGGATTTTCACAACAGTCCAAAGACCGCTGAAAAGATACGATTGTACAGGCTTCCCAACCTCTTCTTCCTAATCCTCCAAGGTGACCGCTTGTCCAATAGAATCTTTATATAACTATATTACCTTGTTTTGGAAGGGTTTTCAAGTGTTTTCTTAAAATACCCTAATAAAACCTCAAAAAGAAGAAAAAAGCCTAGATTTCTAGACTTTCTTCGGGGAGATTTGTTATGAAAAAATTATGTTACCTCTAGCTTACAAAAGCTAGCTGCCTTACTAGGATGGTTATAATATATCTTAATAAACTTAAAAGTAGCTTAAGAGATTATTATTTTTTATCGCTTTTTAAAATGATAAGCAAAATAAGTAATAGTAAGGAACCACTAGAAATATCCATATCTAAAAACCAAGAGGGGGCTTTGATACTTCCTAGATCATTCATGATGCGGATGATATTATAAGCAATGCTTACTATTAAGAGGCTAAGTTCCGGTAAATAGTTGAGTCGTCCTTTTAAGATGGCTAACTTCTCCTTTCTGATAGTTTTCTTGCGATGACCCTATTATAAGGCTGAAAAGGAAACAAAACTAGTGACATAAATGTCACCATCAAAAAAAGCAGGTCAAACCTGCTTTTTTGCTATTTTGTTTAGATTAGTCACCTAAACCGATGCGTTCGAAGATTTCATCAACACGTTTAGTGTAGTAAACTGGGTTGAAGATTTCGTCAATTTCTTCTTGAGTGAGGCGTGATGTTACTTCTGGATCTGATTCAAGAAGTGGCTTGAAGTCTACTTGGTTATCCCATGATTGGGCTGTCTTAGGTTGAACAAGGTCGTAAGCTTGCTCACGCGTCATGCCTTTTTCAATCAAAGTAAGCATCGCACGTTGGCTGAAGATAAGACCAAATGTAGAGTTCATGTTGCGGATCATGTTTTCTGGGAAGACTGTCAAGTTCTTAACGATGTTTCCGAAACGGTTGAGCATGTAGTCAATCAAGATGGTTGTGTCTGGTGCGATGATACGCTCAGCTGATGAGTGAGAGATATCACGTTCATGCCAAAGGGCTACGTTTTCATAAGCTGTCACCATGTGACCACGGATAACACGCGCAAGACCTGTCATGTTTTCAGAACCGATTGGGTTACGTTTGTGAGGCATAGCTGAAGACCCTTTTTGACCTTTGGCAAAGAACTCTTCCACTTCACGTTGTTCTGATTTTTGAAGACCACGGATTTCAGTCGCCATACGCTCGATAGATGTTGCGATGCTAGCAAGAACTGCAAAGTACTCAGCGTGAAGGTCACGAGGAAGGACCTGTGTAGAGATTTCTTGAGCACGGATACCGAGTTTGTCGCAGACGTATTTTTCAACGAATGGTGGGATGTTGGCAAAGTTACCAACCGCACCAGAAATCTTACCAGCTTCCACACCAGCAGCCGCATGCTCGAAACGCTCAATGTTACGTTTCATTTCGCTGTACCAAGTTGCCAATTTAAGACCAAAAGTTGTAGGCTCAGCGTGCACACCGTGCGTACGACCCATCATGATAGTAAACTTGTGTTCTTTCGCTTTGTCAGCGATGATGTTAAGGAAGTTTTCAAGGTCCTTGCGGATGATGTCGTTGGCTTGTTTGTAGAGGTAACCATAGGCAGTATCTACTACGTCAGTAGAAGTCAAACCATAGTGAACCCACTTGCGCTCTTCACCAAGTGTCTCAGAAACCGCACGTGTGAAGGCCACCACATCGTGACGAGTTTGCTGCTCGATTTCAAGAATACGGTCGATGTCAAAGTCCGCTTTTTCACGAATCAAAGCCACATCTTCCTTAGGGATTTCTCCCAACTCAGCCCAGGCTTCGTCAGCCAAGATTTCCACCTCAAGCCAAGCACGGTATTTATTTTCTTCAGTCCAAATGTTCGCCATCTCAGGGCGTGAATAACGTTCGATCATTTTATTGTTTCTCCTTTAAAAAATCTTTCTTTATCACATTGGGTTCCACAATTACTGCATTGTAAGAACTTAGATTAGGATTTGTAGCAAACGGAATAGGAAAAAGAACAAACTTTTGACTATGTAAGCTAGCTAAGTCTAGAAGTCCACTCAAATGATATTGAGAAATCCCCCTAACAACAAACTTATCTTTATCATCCCTTAAATCGAGGTAATAGTTTGCCATATTTTGAGAATAAAACAAAGGAATTTGATTCTGTGCAATTGTACAATAACTTCCTGTCACCTCTCCATCTTGTATTTCCATCAATGTCCAAAAAGGCTCACCTTGAATTTTCCCATCAGGTAAAAATCCTTTTTTAATTGTTCCAGATACTATATCTACTATTGATGGCAATTCGTTAACCGTCATCAATTTAATACCGTTTGATTCTGCAAAAATTTTTGTTCCTTCTTGAAAACCAACCTTTGAAATCATTATTCCAATTATATTACCCAATCCAACATCTTGTAGCTTTGTAGAAAAATCACGTATTTCCTTTATTGACACTTTATTTTTCCAATCTTTACATTCTATAGCTACTCTACACTCTATATTTAAATGTGTGAATTGATAGTAAACATCAAATTCATTAGTTGCTCCACTCTTACCTTTAATGGTTACTTTTGTTGATACTAATGTATTTTCATAATCATTCAATTTTAGTAAGCGAGAATATACAAACTGGGCATAATCCTCTAATGATTTTCCTGTATTAACCATAAATTTATAAACTTTTCCCCTTATTATTCGACTAAAGATAAAAACACTTTGACAATTTCTGTTAATTCAAAATGTTCTATACCGTCTTCATCTATATATTTTTCTTGTTCATGAATTTGGTCTACTGTCATCTTTGGCCAGTTATTTTGTAAAACCTTATTTTCATTAGTTTGATTAAAATTCTTAACCTCCTCTTTCACATCGTTATAATCAGTTATATTTACATGCCCATCAAAGATATCTGGATGAAGATAATTTTCAGCCTCACGTTTTCGAGTACAATATGCAGTTCTGCCATGTCTTCTATTCTTTTCAACGGTAGAAGTATTTTTTGTTCGATTGGTGGGAGAAATTCTATCTGAATCTAAAAATATTCCAAAAGGAAGACCAAACTGATCTACAGTTCTCATTGTAATCCAAGATTTTAAATTATCACAACCACCAGTAGGTACTAGTGCGATATGTGCCTCTTGAAAAGTCCTATCTATTTCTCCACTTTCTTTTAAAACCTTGCATAAATGATTAAAGAAAATTATATCTGTTTTACCTTCTATTAAAATTAATGCCTTTGTTTCTTTTGAAATTGGATCCGGTAAAACACCTAAAGTTTCTGTGATTTTTTGCAAAACCTCATCACCTCCACTACTAACTTGTGACTTATCCGATTTTTCTACTAATCGAAGACTAGCAGTAGGTAATAGTCCACCTAGAGCTGGAGTATGGGTGGTTAAAATTATTTGAGTATTTTCCTTGGATGCTAACTCTAGAAAAGCTTCTATGAGTAATTTTTGATGCGATGGGTGTTGAGATGTCTCCGGTTCTTCAAAAGCATAAATTATACTCTTATTCCTCTCTGCTTCTGATAACTTTCTTTCTGCCTCTGCCCGAAAGAAATTTAGGAGAATTAAGCGACGAACTCCACTTCCTCTTTTATTGATAGATATATCATCATCCGATTTTATTGATAATTTAAAAAGCGAATCAAACTTAGGTTCTGATTTAAACTCTGGAACTAGCGAGGCAGCCAAGTTCTCATCCATCTCTTGCAACTTAGCTAACGTACGTCCTGCAGTTTCAATTGCTTTCTGTTGAACTTCACTTTTTATTTTATTAATCTCAGTTTGCAAATCTTGTAATGCTTGAGATACCGCAATTGACATAGGATCTGCAATTTCTTTATCCGAATCAGAACTACTTCTATCCGATTGAAATAAAGCATATATTGGTAAAAAAGTCTCAATTACCCCATATACTTTTTTTGCATCCTCTTTCGTAACTTCTAATTCAACCTCTTTAATTGTTAAATCTCTTTTAGAAGATAAAATCGCCCGTCGAATAGAGACATTACTTCTTTTATCGTATTTATCTTCATCTATTTCTAAATCAACCGCACGCTTTTTTAAATCAGCTTGTTTTAACAATAATAAATCATTGTAGTTATCATCTATAGGATGATTACAAATAATTTTCGTCTCAGGTTTTGGTTTTGCTGACGAACATTTGAAAGTTTTTTTTATTTCCAAATCACCGTTCGAATTCAAAAGATTTTCATCTTTCAAACTAGTTTTAGAAGAAGCATCAACTACTATCTCGTCAGGTAATTCATCAAAAATACATGTTATAAAAATAGAATCTGAATCAACTCCAACAGATAGATCATCCCTCTCACAAGCAACTAATTTGTTATTAAAAAAGATTTCTAATGCTTCTAAAATTGTTGATTTTCCAGCATCATTCTTACCTATAAAAGCTGTCAAATTATCAAAATCAATAATTGTTTCATCTTTATAGCCACGAAAATTTTTGATTTTTAATTGCTTAAGTCTCATAATCAGTTCACTCCTCAAATTCCTCTTTCCCAATCCACACTGACGGATAGTGATCTAGTGTATTCAAATCAGTATCCATCGGCAAATCATAGATAGCTAAATAGTTTTCAGGATATTGAGTAACCAACTCTTCATACTTAGCTCTCACTTTTTCGTGATTGCTACTAGCATACAAGACTTCGACGACTGCTCCAGTCTTATCTTTTTCAACAAATGCGTTGACGATGAGTTTAATCATAAAACCTCCTAAATCGAAATTCCCTTCATATTTGCTTCCAGAATGGGCATCTCAATACCTAACTCCTGACCAGTCTGATAAACACTTTGACAACAATAGAAGATGTCCTGTTTATCATTGTGCAAGGTCATAATTTTTCGGGTCAGCTCATTTTTCGCAAACATGACTTTCATGGCTTTTCCTGCTATCCAAGCGGGAAGTTTGTATGGCAAGAGTTCGGCTTTGTAAAGCTTCAAATTCACACCACGCGCTTCTACGACTTTCAAAGCTTCTCGAATGGCCTTAATGGCCAATGATAATTCCGAAGAACTATTCATCAAGTTCAAAGCCAATTCTTCTGGATTTTCCAAATTTCCTGAACGTGCAGCTGTCGAAGTAACACCCGCATTAATAGCCATATGAATCCAAATCCACTCGACCATATCATGAGGAACTTCCCACTTCAAATCTGCAGAACTCAGCAAAGTCGTCAAATCAGAATAGTTAGAAATGTGTGCTTTTTGCTCACCTTCGAGCATTAAATGGTCAAACAAGACACCATCCAAATGGTCTTCCTGCATGTGACCACCCGCTGTCGGAAAGGCCAGAATATAGTCGTAATCTCCTGCCCACTCTTGGACCTCTTTTCGAGTATCCCAGAAATTACAGAAGAAAACAAGGGTACCTTTGATATTATTTCTTTGCAAGGTTTCCACGGCTTCTTTGACAAAACCATGACGCACACTGAGAAAAATAAAATCATATTCCGAATCAGCTTCCGCCACATGAACCTCATAGGTATCATGCTTGTTCTCACCTTTGGAATGATAGCGACCATCTAGCAAATCAACCGAGAGGGATTTGGGAGCATTGTTCCGCTTACTGTCTCTAAGGACATGTTCTACTTGATGACCTGCTTTTTGAAAAGCATAGGCATAAGTGGTCCCGATAACTCCGAGTCCTAGGATTGCTATTTTCACCTAAAAATCAATTCCTTTCCCAAACTCAACCACATTGTCTGGTTCATCACTAAACAAAGTCACATGACCCATTTTGCGGTTGTGCTTCGCTTCTAGTTTACCATACATGTGGAGGTGGGCGCTTGGATTTTCTGTGACATAACGCTCAGCTGCTTCGACATGTTGGCCGAGGACGTTGAGCATGACAGCTGGTGCATGGAGATGGATTGCTGGAAGTGGTAATCCGAGAACACCCAAGATATGTGTGTCAAACTGTGAAAAGTCACAGGCTTCGATTGAGTAGTGGCCTGAGTTGTGTGGGCGTGGCGCGATTTCGTTGACGATGATGTCATCAGCTGTCGCAAACATTTCCACGCATAGAGTACCCGAGAGGTTAAGTTGCTCAGCAATCTTCACTGCCATAGCTTTAGCTTTCTCAGCTAGACTGTCAGAAATACGAGCAGGTACGATGGTTTTAGAGAGGATGTTGTTGCGGTGGATATTTTCCTGAACTGGGAAAACCGTCACATCCTTGCCATTACCAGACACGATGACCGAAATTTCAAGGTCGAAGTTAACAAACTCTTCCAAGACACACTCAGCTGAGTTAGCAAGAGCATTTGCCTCTTCCAAATCATCAGCTGATGTGATGACTTTTTGACCGTGGCCATCGTAACCGCCTGTCGCTGTCTTGAGGACATATTTTTTAGAAAGGTCAATATCTTCCAAATCAAGGCTAGATGTCACGACCTTGTAAGGGGCAACTGTTACTTTAGCCTTATTTGAGAGGAAATCCTTCTCAAAAATACGGTTTTGTGAAATGCGAAGCAGGTCTGTCCCTTGAGGAAGCTGACCATCTTTGATAACAGCATCCAAACCGTCAGCATCGACATTTTCAAATTCATAAGTGAGAACATCACAGCGATCTGCCAACTGACGAAGAGCATCCACGTCGTCGTAAGGAGCCACGATAACCTCAGACACACGAGAAGATGGGCAATCTGCTGCAGGATCAAGGGTGATAACCTTGTGGCCCATGTAGATAGCTGAGATAGCCATCATCTGACCGAGCTGGCCACCACCGATGATACCAATGGTTTTAGTTGAGCTCATTTGTAGACTCCTCTGCAATTTTTCCTTGCTCTTCAGCAAAGTTAGCAAGCGCATCCGCAATGTCCTTGTCTTCTACTGAGAGGAGACGAAGGGCAAAGAGGGCCGCATTAGTCGCACCAGCTTCACCGATAGCCATAGTTGCAACAGGTACACCACCTGGCATCTGGACGATAGAATAGAGCGAATCTACACCGCTAAGAGCACGTGATTTGACTGGTACACCGATGACTGGAAGGGTTGTTTTGGCAGCAACCATCCCTGGCAAGTGAGCAGCGCCACCTGCACCCGCGATGATGACCTTGATGCCACGGCTACGTGCTTCTTCGGCATGTTTGAACATGAGGTCCGGTGTACGGTGTGCGGAAACAACTTTCTTTTCGTAAGCGACACCGAAGTTGTCGAGGACTTCAGCGGCTTTTTGCATGGTTGCCCAGTCGGATTTTGAGCCCATGATAATGGAAATTACTGGTTTCATAGTTAATATCCTTTTTCTTCCTTTTTTTGACAATCACCTTAAGTTGTGAGGGACGGCAGCAGCCACCAAAGGCGTCTCATGCCTAAATCGGAAGCCTTAAGTCTTCCGATTTCCCTAAACGATTGGCTTTGTTAGCCAATCGTTTTTTCACAACAGTGGTGATTATCGCTCATTAGCTCGCTTTCGCTCGCCTTTTACGACCTACGGTCGCTAATTATTTGTTAGCCTTGCTACCGATATCATTTCGATAGAAGAGGCCTTCTGTGTTTTGTTTGTTGAGTTCGTTGTAGATAATGTTTTGGCCATCTTTGACGGTATCTGCTGTTGTGACAAGCATGTAGACACGTCCTCCGTTTGAGAGGAGGTCTTGGCCATTTTCAGCGAATTTAGCACCAGCATAGTAAGTGATGATGTCACCCTCTGTCTTGGCTGGAAGTTTGACACCCTTCTCATAAGCGAGTGGGTAGCCGTTTGAGGCTACAACCACACCAAGTGTCACACCCTTGTCCGTCCAAGTGATGGCTGGCTCTTTGCCTTCCAAAATGTCAGTGATGTTTTGTGCAAAGTCAGATGTCAAACGAGGCAAGATGATTTGTGTTTCAGGATCACCAAAACGAGAGTTGAACTCGATGACTTTAGGACCGTCAGCTGTCAAGATAAGTCCCGCGTAAAGGACACCAGTGTAAGGACGACCTTCTTTAATCATGCCTTCGAGGACTGGCTTGACAATGGTGTCAACCGCTGTGTCAACCACGCTCTGTGGCAAGTGAGGAACTGGCGCATAAGCCCCCATCCCACCAGTGTTAGGACCCTTGTCGCCATCATAAGCACGTTTGTGGTCCTGAGCCGTTGGCATGATGTAGAACTTGTCCCCATTGACAAAGGCAAAGAGAGAGAACTCTTCTCCGTCAAGGAATTCCTCGATGACCACACGCGCACCTGAATCACCGAATTTATTGTCCAAAAGCATCTCGTGAGCAGCTTCGACGGCTTGCTCAACCGTTTCAGCAACGACGACACCTTTCCCAAGGGCCAAGCCGTCTGCCTTGATAACGATTGGAGCGCCTTTTTCCTCGATGTAGGCCTTAGCTTCCTCGAAATCTGAAAATGTGCCATAGGCTGCTGTCGGAACGTCGTACTTGACCATGATTTCCTTAGCAAAATCCTTAGACCACTCAAGCTCAGCCGCAGCCTTTGTCGGACCAAAGGCTTTGAGTCCAGCTGCATTGAAATCATCCACGATACCAGCTGCAAGAGCATCATCTGGACCGATAAAGGTCCAAGCAATATCGTTCGCTTTTGCGAAGTCAATCAGCTTAGAATGTTCGGAAATTCCGATATTGATCAAATCAAGACCGTCCAATGTCATCCCGTCATTACCAGGAGCCACGAAAACTTGCTCAACGTCCTTAGACTCCAATATTTTCTTGGCAATCGCATGTTCACGACCACCAGAACCAACAACCAAAAGTTTCATTTGAAAGATACCTCAATATCAAATAAGACTAGGGGCAAATGCCCGTTAACGACAATCATTCGGAAAAATTAGCATTTTTCACGAATTATACATAACTATTATAACATATTTGTTCGGAGATATGGGTGTGCATCCAAATTTGGACACAAAAAAGGCAGCCACTTGGACCACCTCTTGGGAAATTATGAAAATGAAAAAAGTTATTTAGGATTGATGATAGTATAGACTGAACAGCTTAAGGGAGGCTTAAACGCAAAAATATCTTCATTTTCCAGAAAAACTACGAATAGGTAGGTGGAGGTTAAAATGAAGAAAAAATTACTAAATTGTCTCTTACCGCTAGCTTGTCTAGCAACTGTTTCGGTTTCGTGTGGCAGCTCTGCTCAAGCGGCTGTCCTCGGAGATGACTATCCTTCCTCTTGGAAATACGGGGGCTTTGGCGTGGATCCATGGACCATGTACTGGCGTCAATGTACGTCCTTCGCAGCCTATCGTCTCAGTAACACCAACGGTTTCACTCTACCTGTAGGTTATGGAAATGCCATCACTTGGGGCAGTATTGCACGTGCCAATGGTCACCGTGTTGACATGAATCCTGCCGTAGGGAGCATTGCCTGGTTCTCAGCTGGTGTCAACGGGGCTGGTCACATGGGGCATGTCGCTTGGGTTGCGGAAGTTCATGGTGATCAAGTCACTATTGAGGAGTACAATTACGATGCGGGGCAAGGACCTGAGAAATATCACAAACGTAGCTTTCATAAGAGTCAAGTGTCTGGCTATATCCATTTTAAAGACCTTGAACCAGGGGCTCAAAATGGGAATCCTACTAACTCTTCTATCAAAGTTGGCGATACGGTCCGCTTCACAGGAACCTTCCGTGTCACGTCTGTGTCAGGAAATACCATCACTAGCCAGGATTTAGCAGGAGGCACACCAACCAAACACAATATCGTTGATCCTGGACCCGTTCTTGAAGTTGATGGACAAGGCAATCCAACATCAGACCAGTACCTCAATCCTGGCGAAACCTTTACTATTCCAGGTAACTTCAAAGTGCTAGCCATTGACCCACCTAGCGATGGCATCCTCGTCCAAATCGGAAATCGCAAGACTTGGGTAACTCAGTCTGTCCTTGAAAAGGTTTAAATCTATTGAACAATCGTGAGAACGGTTGTTTTTTTGATACTCTGAAATAAAAAAGCCCAGCAGATGCTGAGCTTTTAGGAGATTTATGAAAAAGAAAAGTTTTTTAGGATGGTATTAGTATAACTTGGAGAGCTTAAAGGAAACTTAAGGAATCTAAAAAACATCCAATTTCTTGGATGCTTTGTAAATTCTTAATGACGGAAGTGACGAACGCCTGTAAAGATCATGGTCAAACCATGTTTATCCGCAGCTTCGATTGACTCTTGGTCACGGACTGATCCACCCGGTTGGATGATCGCTTTAATACCTGCTTTGGCGATTTCTTCCACGTTATCCGCAAATGGGAAGAAAGCATCTGAAGCAAGAACAGCGCCGTCAAGACGGTTTTTAGCTTGGTCAATAGCAATACGGACTGAAGCCACTCGATTGGTTTGACCTGGGCCAACACCAAGTGTCATGTGGTCATTAGTTACAATAATGCCGTTTGATTTGACGTACTTGATAGCTTTCCAAGCAAACTCAAGAGCTGTTGCTTCTGTCTCAGTTGGTTGGCGTTTCGTCACCACTTGCCAGTCAGCTGGGATTTCTTTCACCACGTCTTGGTTTTGAACGAGGAGACCACCAACAACACCGGTGTATTCTGCTTCCACTTCGCTAGCATCTTGAGCGTCAAATGGCAACTCAAGGATACGCAAGTTTTTCTTCTTGGTTGTCAAGATTTCAAGCGCTTCGTCTGTGTAGCTTGGTGCAATGATGATTTCAAGGAAGACACCGTGCATTTTCTTAGCTGTCGCAGCGTCCACTTCACGGTTGAGGACTACGATTCCACCAAAGATTGATACTGGGTCAGCTTCATAAGCATAGTCCCAAGCTGTTTCGATGTCGTCAGCTTGACCGATACCACATGGGTTCATGTGTTTGAGAGCCACAACTGTTGGACGGTCTTTGAAATCACGGATGATACGGATAGCGGCATCAGCGTCACGGATATTGTTGAATGACAATTCTTTACCGTTAAGCTGTTTAGCTGAAGCAATTGAGTAAGCTGTTGGCAAACCTTTTTGGTAGAAGTCTGCGTCTTGTTGAGGGTTTTCACCGTAACGCATTGGTTGCTTAAGGTCATAAGTCAAAGTGAGTTTTTCAGGTTTTGTTTCACCCACTTGAGCTGTGAAGTATTCTGCAATCAAAGCGTCGTATGAAGCTGTATGACGGTATACTTTTGCTGCCAAACGTTGGCGAGTTTCGTAGCTTGTTTCGCCGTTCGCTGACAATTCGTCAAGAACAACAGCATAATCAGCAGGATCTACCACAACTGTTACGCTAGCGTGATTTTTAGCTGCTGAACGAAGCATTGATGGACCACCGATATCAATGTTTTCAACCGCATCAGCGTAAGTCACATCTGGTTTGAGGATGGTTTCCTTGAATGGATAAAGGTTTACCACAACAAGGTCGATAAGTTCGATATTATTGTCCTTAGCCGCTTGAAGGTGGCTATCGAGGTCACGACGAGCGAGGAGACCACCGTGGATATTTGGGTGGAGAGTCTTCACACGACCGTCCATCATTTCTGGGAAACCAGTTACATCGTCGATGGCGATAGTGTCTACCCCAGCATTGTCAAGGGCAACCTTTGTCCCACCTGTTGAGATAATATCCCAACCAAGTTTTTTGAGTTCTTGGGCAAATTCAACAATGCCCGCTTTGTCTGAGACGCTGATTAAGGCGCGTTTAGTCATAATTCCTCCTTTGGTAATTCAATTTTTGAAAAATTTTTATCTATTTCGTCAAAAAATTTTTCCACCCTATCTTTGCCAAATTTAGTGATTAAAGCTTCCTTTTGAAACTTAAAACTCTTAATTTTGTCCGTAAAAATAGATTCCATTTTTTCATTATATTCTACAATCATATCCTTATAATTTTCGAGCATCATTTTTTGCAGTTTTTTTGTGAATTCTCTAGTTAAAAAACCTTTGCTTTCATGACCAGTAAATGGGTCTAAAATTTTAGGTAAATATACTACATTCCATGGGGCAGCAAATGCGTAGCAATTAAGTGTTTTACCAAATATATGTGATATTTGGTAATTTACTAATTTCTTTTTCTTATTACTGTTCTTTTTACTATAGTCCGTGTATTTTTGTAAAACAGAAGTTGGCTTTTGGTTATTGCTTTTATCTATTTTAATAAAGTCAATACCATAAACGTGCTTATAAAAACACCTCAGCAATTCCTCAGATTCTCTATCTTTCTTATTACCAAATGTACGAACATAAACAGTATTGCCTCGCTTGTTTATGCCTTTACTTCTTTCATCAATTGACTGTTTTAAATCTTTCCAAGCTTCCCCTGCCTCTGGATACTCAATTTTATAAAGCGAAGTATTTGCAAAATTCCACAGCTCATTTAAGATATCTGTATCAGACATACTTGGAAAGACTTTTTCAAAAAAAAGTTTATAACCATCCAATTCGTTATAATTCATCATTTCCTCTCCACTCCCAAACTATCCAACACCTCTGGATACAACTTGTACTCCGCTTCATGAATGCGGGCTTCAAAGCTTTCAATGGTATCATTAGCTAATCGTGGTACACGTACTTGTTTGATGACCTTACCGGTATCAACGCCAGAATCCACCCAATGAATAGTCACACCAGACTGGTCAACACCTGCATTCCAAGCATCCTCAATACCATGAGCACCTGGAAATTCAGGAAGATAAGCCGGGTGAATATTGATGATACGGCCTTCATAAGCTGCTAGCAAGGTTGGGCCGACGATTTTCATATAACCGGCCAAACAAACCAAATCAATCTGGTGCTCATCCAAGAGTTTGACGATAGCTTCTTCATAAGACGCTTTATTGTCAAATTCTTTGAGTTCAAAAGCATGGCTAGCCACACCAAGGTTTTTGGCACGTTCTAAGACATAGGCATCCCGATGGTCTGAAAAAACAAATTCTACTGGAAATTGTTCCGCAATCACCTGGAAGTTTGAGCCGTTGCCAGAGGCAAAAACAGCAATCCTTTTAGCCATTATTTAATCACCACACTTGCGCCATCTTTCTTCACAATACGACCGATTTCATAAACAGGTTCGTCAAGAAGTTCTTTAACACGTTCAACATTTTCTGGTTTAACCGCAAGCATGAGACCAATACCCATGTTGAAGATTTCAAACATTTCTTCATGTTTGATTTGGCCATATTTTTCAAGGGCTTTGAAAATTGGAAGAACTGGCACTTTGCTTTCATCAATTTCAGCAGCCAAGTCATCTGAGAACATACGTGGTACATTTTCGATGAAACCACCACCTGTGATGTGAGCAATACCGTTAACCAATTCTTCTTTGATGAGTGGCAAAGCTGCTTTGACGTAGATACGAGTTGGTTCAAGAAGAACGTCTTTAAGTTTTTTGCCTTCAAGTTCTGGAAGAACTTCTTCACCTGTGTAATCAGAAAAGACACGACGCACGAGTGAGTAACCATTTGAGTGGATACCACTTGAAGAAAGTCCAAGAAGCACGTCACCTTCAGCTACTTTTGAGCCGTCGATGATTTGAGATTTTTCTGCGATACCTACCGCGAAACCTGCCAAATCATAGTCGTCTTCACCATACATACCAGGCATTTCAGCAGTTTCACCACCAATAAGGGCTGCACCAGCTTGCACACAACCTTCAGCAACACCAGCAACGACCTGCTCCAATTTAGCTGGTTCATTTTTACCAGTTGCTACGTAGTCAAGGAAGTAAAGGGGCTCAGCACCTGCGGCGATGATATCGTTAACACACATAGCAACACAGTCTTGACCGATAGTATCGTGTTTGTCGTACTTAATAGCAAGCATGAGTTTAGTACCGACACCATCTGTACCTGAGATCAAAACAGGCTCTTTGACACCTGTTTTTGAAAGGTCGAACATACCACCGAAGCCACCGAGAGCTCCCATGACACCTGCACGCTCTGTACGGGCAACGTGTTTTTTGATACGTTCAACAACTTCATAACCTGCTTCAACGTCTACGCCAGACTGCGCGTAAGCATTTTTATTTGTCATTTTATTTATTCCTTTTCTTTTTTCGAGAAAGAGTGCGACGTATTTTTAGATGAACCATCTTTTTATCTAAAAATACTAGTCAGGTCTCTAGCTTTGACCCCATAGGGCAAAGTGTCTACTGACAAATGCTTTAGCTTTTAGTCAGTAGTGAGACGTGGAGCGTAAGCATTTTTAGACATAATTTTTTCCTCTTTTTTCTTCTGCACTGCTCTTAATAGAAAGAAGTGTGTTCTTTCAAACTTTCCAAATAGCGTTCTTCGTAGTCATACAATGGTGTTGGATATTTACCATCAAAGTAAGCCACACAAAGGCCACCGTTTGGTGCATCTGTGTCAATTCCAATAGAATCAATCAAGCCATCAATAGACAAGTAAGTCAAGCTATCCGCACCAATGATTTCGCGTGTTTCCTCAACTGTATGATTGGCCGCAATCAATTCCTTACGTGTTTGAATATCGATACCGTAGAAACATGGGTAGGCAAGGGCTGGGCTACCGATTGCTACGTGGACCTCTGTTGCTCCTGCTTCTTTTAGCAAATTAACGATACGACGTGATGTTGTCCCACGTACAATAGAGTCGTCAATCATAACCACACGTTTGCCTTTAACAACACCTGATACTGCAGAGAGCTTCATACGAACCCCTTGCTCACGTAATTCTTGTGTTGGTTGGATAAAGGTACGTTGGGTATATTGGTTTTTAATCAAGCCCATTTCATTTGGCAAGCCTGATTCTTCCGCAAATCCCATGGCTGCACTAAGTGATGAATTAGGCACACCAACGACAATATCTGCTTCATGTTTGAATTCACGTGCCAATTGAGCACCCATACGTTTACGAGCTGTATGGACATTGACCCCTTGGATATTTGAATCAGGACGGGCAAAGTAGATATACTCCATTGAACAAACAGCTAATTGTGTGTCCGTTGTATAGTTATCGTAAGTGATGCCGTTATCATCGATGATAACAACTTCACCTGGATTTACATCGCGAATCCACTCTGCTCCAACCACTTCAAAGGCACAGGTTTCAGATGAAACCACAATAGCTCCATTGGCCATCTTACCAATAGAAAGGGGACGGAAACCATTTGGATCCAAAGCTGCAATTAGCTTGTCCTCAAGCATGAGGAGGTAAGCAAATCCACCTTTAACAGTGTCCAAGGCTTCTTTCACCTTCCCCATAAAGGATGGGTTGTGGCTACGACGAATCAAGTGAGCCAAAATTTCTGAGTCAGAAGTTGAGCTAAAGATTGCCCCATTTTTTTCCAATTCACGTCTAAGTGACTCTGCATTGGTCAAGTTCCCGTTGTGGGCAAGTCCAAACTGATTATCATAAAACTTAAACAAGAAAGGTTGAATATTATCTACAGAAGCTTCACCAGCAGTCGCATAACGAACATGACCGATAGCAGCCGTTCCAGTTAGCTTATCCAAGTTGGCTGGATCACGGAAAACTTCTGAGAGAAGCCCCATATCACGATGACGCTTCAATTGACCCGCATCATTTGAGAGAATTCCTGCTCCCTCTTGACCACGGTGTTGGAGACTGTGAAGTCCGAAATAAGTTAATTTGGCAGCATCCGGGTGACCCCAGATACCAAAAACACCACATTCTTCATTAAGAGATTTAACTTCGTATGTCATTTTTTATACCTTTTATTTTTGATATTTTCCTAATGTTATGCAAACGAAAAACTGTTCCTAGCCTCTCATTTCACTAATGTGAACTCAAGTTTTCAAGCTCTTTAGAACTACTGCTACATTGAAAAATATCATTACTGAGTGCACTTGGCACTCTATTATTTTCCAGTAAAGTATTTAACCGCTGACGCAAAGAGGTGTTGGTCTTTATTTCCTGGAATATTTTGGAAGAGACCGTCTTCGAAACGTTCTGAGTGACCCATCTTACCAATAATTTGACCGTTCTTACTTGTGATACCTTCGATAGCATTCACAGATCCGTTAGGATTGTATTTAGAATCCATGCTTGGTTTACCTTCGAAGTCAACATATTGGGTAAAGATTTGACCATTGTCACGAAGCTCTGCAAATTCCTCAGCTGTCACGACAAATTTACCTTCACCGTGTGATACTGGGATGGCATGGATGTCACCAACTTCTACTCCAGCAAGCCATGGTGAGTTAGTGTTGGCAATACGTGTTTCAACCATCTTAGCCACGTGTTGGTTGGCATCATTGTAGAAGAGTGTTGGACTCGTGCTGCTTGCATCTTCAAAGTTACCGTATGGAAGAAGACCTGATTTGACAAGAGCTTGGAATCCGTTACAGATACCAATAATCAAACCACCACGTTCGATGAAGCTATCAATGGCTGCACGTACTTTTTCATTGAGCAAGATGTTAACGATAAATTTAGCTGATCCATCTGGTTCATCCGCTGCTGAGAAGCCACCTGCAAAGAAGATAATATTAGCTTTTTCGATATTGTCAACCATAGTGTCAACAGACTTGACAATAGCTTCTTCATTAAGTGTTACAAATGGTACCAAGTTGACTTTTGCACCTTCTTTTTCAAAGGCCTTAGCTGAATCGTACTCAGAGTTAGTACCTGGGAATACTGGGATGTAAACCACTGGTGTCTCAACTGTTTCTTTAGCTTTGATAACAGCGTCTGATGCCACTGCAGGTACTTCTTCCAACTCAGTTGCTTGTGCAAATTCCGTTGGGTAAACTTCTTCCAATTTACCTTGGAAAGCACTGTCAAGTTTGTGTCCATCAAGCGTTACACCATTGACAGTAAGTGTAAAGTCAGCTGCTGTTTGTCCAATCTTGGCAACACCTGAAATCTCTTCCGGAGATGTGAAGACGAATCCACCCAATTGAGCTGTCAAGGCAGTCTCAAGATTTTCAAGGGTTACAGTGGCACCAATATGGTTACCAAATGTTGCAAGGGCAAGTGCTTCAACGACACCACCATATTTGACAGCTGATGCAGATGTCACTTTATGGTCAGCTTGGATGGCTTCAAACTTAGCAAAGTTAGACTTGATGAGATCGAAGTTAATTTCTTGTGCCAAAGCTTGACCAGGAATGTAGTAAATATTTTCACCCGCAGCTTTGAATTCTGGAGAAAGAACCTTACGGCTATCTGCAGTTGTTACCCCAAAAGCAACCAAGGTTGGTGGTACTGTCAATTCTTCAAAGGTACCAGACATAGAGTCTTTACCACCGATAGATGGCAAACCAAGTTGAATCTGAGCTTCGATTGATCCAAGGAGAGCTGATACTGGTTGACCAAAGCGCTCTGCTTGTTTATCCATACGCTCGAAATATTCTTGATAAGAGAAACGAGCCTTAGACCAGTTTGCACCAGCAGCAACCAAGCGAGCGGTTGCTTCGATGACCGCATAAGCCGCACCATGATATGGAGACCATTCTGCTACATAAGGGTTGAACCCTTGCGCCATGACAGAAGCAGTTGTTGTCACACCATGTTGGACTGGCAATTTCTGTACAGAAGCTTCAGTTGGTGTGATTTGGTAGCGACCACCAAGTGGGTGATTGACTGTTGAACGACCAACTGAGCTATCGAAGATGGTTTGTAAACCTTTTTGACTGGCATGGTTAAGGTCAGCCAAGACTTCAAGAGTATCAGCTTCAAGGGTTTCAGCAGATGTTTGACGTTCTTCTGGAAGCTTGACATCCTTGTCAACTACCTTAGCATCTACAACTACACGCACACCATTTGTATCAAGGAAACGACGTTCCAAATCAACGATGGTTTCACCATTCCAGTGCATAACAAGATTTGGTTTTTCAGTCACTGTCGCAACGACAACAGCATCAATATTTTCTTTGTTACATTCAGCAACGAAGGCACCTACATCTTCTGGACGAACCACTACGGCCATACGTTCTTGAGATTCAGAGATGGCAATTTCTGTACCGTTCAAACCTTGGTATTTCAATGGTACTTTGTCTAGATCAATTTCAAGACCATCTGCCAATTCACCGATAGCCACACAGACACCACCAGCACCAAAGTCATTTGATTTCTTGATTAGACGTGTCACATCCCCATTACGGAAAAGACGTTGAATCTTACGTTCTTCGATGGCATTCCCTTTTTGAACCTCAGCACCAGCTGTTTCAACAGATTCGACCGTTTGAACTTTAGAAGAACCTGTCGCACCACCGACACCGTCACGTCCAGTCTTACCACCGAGCAAGATAATCACATCACCTGCTTCAGGTTTTTCACGGACCACATTTTCCTTAGGAGCCGCACCGACAACTGCACCTAGCTCCATACGCTTAGCAACGAAACCTGGGTGGAAGTATTCACGAACGTAAGTTGTTGCAAGACCAATTTGGTTACCGTATGAAGAATAACCGTGTGCCGCTGTTTTAGAAATCACTTGTTGTGGCAATTTACCAGCACGAGTTTCAGCAATTGGTGTTGTAATATCACCAGCACCTGAGATACGCATGGCTTGGTAAACGTATGAACGACCTGACAATGGATCACGAATGGCACCACCGATACAAGTAGCCGCTCCACCAAATGGTTCAATCTCAGTTGGGTGGTTGTGAGTTTCGTTCTTGAACATGAGAAGCCATGGTTCTTTCACGCCATTGACATCCACTTCAATTTCAACTGAGCAAGCATTGATTTCATCAGACACTTCCATGTCATCCAAACGACCATTAGCACGCTCATAGCGACCAAAAATAGTCGCCATATCCATCAAGGTTTGAGGTTTTTCTGTACGTCCCAACTCATCACGCATGGCAATATACTTGTCATAAGTCGCTTGCAATTGTTTTTCAAATTTAGAAGCTGAGAAGTCAATGTTTTTCAACTCAGTCTCGAAAGTTGTGTGACGGCAGTGGTCAGACCAGTAAGTATCCAAAACCTTCAACTCAGTCTCAGTTGGCACACGTCCAATAGATTTGAAGTAATCTTGAATGAAGAGAAGGTCATCCACTTCCATGGCCAATCCTTGCTCAGCTTTATACTTAGCAAAATCTTCTGCCGTATAAGTTTCAAAGAAATCCAAGCTTGGAATGGTCTTGTCAGACTCAGAGAAATCCTGTTTAGCAATACCAACAGTGATATCTTTGAAACGAGAATCCACTGGATTCAAAAGGTAGTTTTTGACAGCTTCCAACTCATTCGCATCAATATCCTTATTGACCAAGTAAAGTTGCGCTGTGTTCACCGTTACATCATTTGAACTACCAAGCAAAAGCAAAGCTTCCTGTGAAGATGCCGCACGTTGGTCAAATTGACCAGGCAAACTTTCGATAGCAAAGAAAGCATACTTCTCAAGATCAGCCTTAACCGCAGCTTCATCCAAAACAGTATCGGTCACTTGCTCAGAGAAGATGTGTTTTTCCGCACGCGCAAACAAGTCCTCTGCCAAATTAAAGACATCGTAAACTTGAACAATACGAAGATCATTCAAAGTTTTCAACTGAAGATTATGCTTTAATTCTTTTACTAAAGAGTGAGATTTCACGCGAAAATCAGCTTTTTTCTCAACGAAAATACGTTTATCCATTTTATTTCCTTTATCTATTTCTACTTAAAGATTGTAGTGAAGACCAAGTATTCTATTTGTAAAAGGCTACTTCAATCCTTGCAATTTTTCCAATACAACTTCATAAACATCTGTCAAGCTACCAAGATCACGACGGAAGACATCCTTGTCCATATGGTGCCCTTCAGCATCCCAAAGGCGGCAGTTATCTGGTGAGAATTCATCTGCCAAGATAATCTTGCCATCCTTATCAAAACCAAATTCCAATTTGAAGTCAATCAAGCGAAGACCAATTTGTGCAAACCAATCTTTTAGTAATTCATTGATACGACGCGTTTCTTCCTTGATATAAGCAATTTGTTCATCATTAGCAATATCCAAGAACTTTACATGCTCATCATTGATGAATGGGTCATCCAAATCATCGTTCTTGTAGTAAAATTCAACGATTGGAGTTTTCAAGTCCAAACCTTCTTCAACGCCAAAACGTTTAGAGAAAGAACCCGCAGTCACATTACGAAGAACAACCTCCAAAGGAATGATAGTAACTTTCTTGTTAAGTTGTTCGGTATCAGAAATACGTTCGATAAAGTGAGTAGCTACACCCGCAGCATTCAATTTTTCAAAAATAAGAGACGAAATCTGATTATTTAGCACACCTTTTCCCTTAATAGTCTCCTTACGAGCACCATTAAGCATGGTTGCCTGGTCCTTATAGACCGACTTAATCACATTTTCGTCTTCTGTACTATAAATATCTTTAGCTTTCCCAGTATAAATCAGTTGGTTTGACATGGAATTGTTCGCCTTTCAAGTTTATTCGTCTTAATTATACCACACCAGAATCCAAAAACCAACATATAGCAAACTTTATTACTTGGGTAAAAAAACAACGTTCGTGTTTTAGTTCTTTTTTAGAGTTTCTTAATAAATAATGTATAGAAAAAAGGAGTGTGACAGAACTAAATCCATATAATATTTAGTTTCTTGCCTCACTCCAATAAAATGGTAACCCTATAATACTCAGTCACCATATTATGATATTCATTTAGAATCTAGCTCCTTCCTGCTAGATTTCTTATCCTTTATTCAATTCCTCAGACAAATAGTCCAACAAATCAGCTACCTTAACCATATGGTCAATAGTATCATCGGAAATCTCAAGGTCGAACTCATCCTCCAAATTAATAATGAATTCCATAAGCTCTATTGAATCCACACCCAAGTCATCTAATTTGGTGTCTTCGGTTAAAACAATCTCCTCTTTACCCATCTGCTCTTGAATTACGAGCTGCATTTTCTGAAGAATTTCTACTCTACTCATCAGTTAGCCTCCTCTTTTGGACTAAAGGCTTCAACTAGCTGCTCAACAACCTTAGTATCAAGCATCGTACGAACCTGCTTAATGGTGTAGTAAACCGCCTTAGCATCACTAGATCCGTGACATTTTACTACAGGAGCTTTAAGACCAAAGAGAACAGCACCTCCAGCACTAGAGTAATCCATAGTCTCTTTCATACCTTTTAAGCTGTCTTTCAATAGGAAAGCACCTAGCTTAGCTTTAAGACCACCATTCATGATAGCTGACTTAAGAGTCTTCATGGCACCAAGTCCCGTTCCTTCAATTGCCTTAAGAACCGCATTTCCTGTGAAACCATCAGCAACTACCACGTCAGCAGCACCAGACATGAGTTCACGCGCCTCAACATTACCAACAAAGTTAATACTTGGCTCTTTAGATAAAAGCTCAAAAGCCTCTTTCCGGAGACTATCACCCTTTGTTTCCTCAGTCCCATTATTAAGGAGACCTACACGAGGATTGGCAATTCCACGCACATTTTTAGCATAGAAAGAACCTAAAATAGCATATTGATGTAGATGATTAGCTGTATTTTCAGCATTAGCCCCTAGATCAAGCATGTCAAAAGGTTGACCAGTAAAACTTGGCATTGTGGACATAAGACCTGGACGCTCAACTCCCTTAATACGTCCGACTACGAAGAGACCTGCAGCCAAAAGAGCACCTGTATTTCCCGCAGAAATCACAGCATCTGCTTTTTTCTCCTTAACAGCCTGTGCACCCAAGACCATTGAAGCTTTTTTCTTCTTGCGAATAGCTTTAGCGGGCTCATCATCTGAGTTAATCTTTTCGTCGGTATGCACAATACTCACACGTTCAGACGCTGTCAAATAAGTCTTAATTTTAGCTTCATCACCATAAAGCTGGATTTCAATATCTTTGAAATCTGCTATAGCTTGGTTGACTCCCTCTACAATTGCTTGTGGCGCATTATCGCCACCCATAGCATCCACTGCAATTACATGCATAGCTTTCTCCCTCTCGTCCTCTGCTTTAAAAAATAGGATTAGATTTCTATCAATAAATATTAAGTAACTAAAATAGACTAGTTCACTATTCCTAGCAGAGTCTTTCAGCTTATTATCTTCCTATTATAGCACGAACTGACCTGCATTTTAACCCCTGAGACTGAAAACCATTACTTTCCTGTTTCACGTGAAACAAAAAGAAGATAATGTCTAGTCAGCACTATCTTCTTTATTCATAATATGGCCCCAAGAATTTAGATTATCAATAAATTTCTTACTCTTTAGATGTATTCCGACATAATTATCATAGAGTTCATCGATAAATTGTCGTAGCTTTCGTTTCATATCATCCTTAACAGATATACTTCTCAATTCTTCAAAGGAAAGCCCCTGGAAGCGATCTAAAAGATAGGGTACATTAGGATCCAGATGACTACGCCTTTCATCCTCTGAATAGTGGTTGGGACAAAGTAACCCCGAAAATCTATATGAAAAATCAAAAGGAAGGCCAACACGATGACAAAAGACACACTCGTGAAAATTCAATCTTACCCCGAAACGGTCTAAAACCTGAATCTCAAAGATATTAGTCAAGATTTCATAATCCAAGCCTTCTTCCATTAATTCAAGCGTCTTCTCTAAGAATGCAAATAATTGTGCATCTACCACACCGTCAGCAATAGCAGCATCCGTCAGAGCAGCTAAATAAGTCGCATAAGACAGCTTGAAAATATCGCTTGTAATTTCCTTAAAGGATTCTGCTTGGCTATAATCCTCTATGAAAGATAAGCCCTCATCATTTACAGTCATCATGAATTCAGCGATGGTTAAAGGTTGAATCACAGCACTTAATTTACCTGACCCACCACCTCTAACAAAAAACATCCGTTTCCCAGCTTGCTCGGTAAAAATCTTAACTAGCTTATCATTCTCACGATAATTACGATTGAAGAGGACAAGTCCTCTACTCTCAAGCTTCTGCATGTTCTTCCATAAACACTTTCAAACGAGCCATAGCTGTTTCAATAGTATCCATGCTAGCTGCATACGACAAACGAACATAGCCTTCGCCATACTTCCCAAAAGCAACCCCTGGGATAATCGCAATAGCTTTTTCACGAGCAAAGTCTTGACAGAACTTAAAGGAATCTTGAGTATAGCCTTCTGGAATCTTAGCAAAGATATAGAAAGCACCATCAGGTTTAATAATTTTGAAACCAAGTTCAGTCATTTTTTCAAGAATATAATCACGACGCTTCAAATACTCAACTTTCATTGGTTGGGCATCATCTTTACCAGCAGATAAGGCTTCAATAGCTGCAAATTGTGCCATAGTAGCTGCAGCTGTTACCAAATACTGGTGACTCTTAATCAACTGAGCCGTCAAGACTGCAGGTGCAAAAATCAAACCAATACGCCAGCCCGTCATCGCATGAGATTTAGACAAACCATTAATCAAAATCGTTTGTTCTGGCAAATACTCAGCAATAGATACATGTTGGTCCACATAAGTTAGCTCAGAGTAAACTTCATCGCTAACAACAAAAATATCGTATTTTTTCAGAACTTCAGCCAAATCTTTAATCTGTTGACGTGAGTAAGTCACACCTGTTGGGTTAGTTGGGTAGTTAAGCAAAACAGCTTTAAGCTTATCTCCCTGCTCCAAAATTGCCTTTTCTAACATCTCCGGAGTCAAAACAAAATCATTAGCTGTTGTATCAATTTCAACAATTTCAGCACCAACTAGATTTGCAATCGGCTCATATCCAGGATAGGCTGGTGCAGGTAAAAGAATCGTATCTCCTGGCTCCAAAATAGCAGTCAATGTTGCAGAAAGGGCTTCTGTAGCTCCAATAGTCACCAAGATTTCATTATCTGGGTTATAAGTAAGATTATATTTTTCCTTAACAAAATCTGCCGCAGCTTGACGCAAAGCAGGAAGTCCTGCCATACCTGTATAGTGAGACTGGTTAGCATCGATAGCAGCTTTAGCTGCTTCTTTCACATGATCTGGAGTCGTAAAATCAGGTTCACCAAGTGTCAACTTTTTGATACCTGGTACATCTGAAATTGATTGGTCAAACTGACGAATCATCGAAACTTCAATCTTATCTAAATTTTTATTAAAACGTTGTGTTAAATCCATCACTGTCACCTCTTTGCAATTATGCCTTACATTATATCAAAAACTCAAACGCATTTAAACACCAAAAAAAGCTAGCCCAAGCTAGCTTTAGTCTATTTATGGCCCATTTCAAACAAAGGTGACAATGGACGTTTTTCATGAATACGAATAATTGCCTCTGAAATCAAATCAGCAATTGAAATTTGTTCAATCTTATCAATCAAACGTTCTTCTGGAAGATAAATCGTGTCCAATACAACAAGCTTCTCAATAGCAGATTTTTGAATATTATCAAGTGCTGGACCTGACAATACAGGGTGAGTACATGAGGCATAGACATGAGTTGCACCAGCTTCAGCAAGCGCATCCGCCGCATGACAGATTGTACCTGCAGTATCAATCATATCATCAATCAAGATACATGTTTTACCTTCAACGTTACCAATGATATTCATAACCTCAGAAGTGTTCATTTTATCAACACTACGACGTTTATCAATGATTGCGATTGGTGTTTTCAAACATTGAGCAAGTTTTCGTGCACGAGTCACACCACCATGGTCTGGAGAAACAACAACAACATCATCTCCAGTAAGACCAGCACGATCAAAGTAATCTGCAATAAGTGGTGCACCCATCAAATGATCTACAGGAATATCAAAGAATCCTTGAATTTGAGAAGCATGGAGGTCAACTGTCAAAAGTCGATCAACACCTGCAACCTCAAGCATATTAGCAACCAATTTAGATGTGATTGGCTCACGTGAACGTGCCTTACGGTCTTGACGTGCATAACCATAATAAGGCATAACAACACTGATTGTTTCTGCACTTGCACGTTTTAGCGCATCAACCATAATCAAGATTTCCATCAAATTATCATTTACAGGAGAGCTTGTAGATTGAAGAATAAAAACGTGATGACCACGGATAGATTCTTCAATATTAACTTGAATCTCACCATCTGAAAATTCACGAACACTTGATTTTCCGAGTTCAATACCCATTTTATCAGCAACTTTTGCTGCTAATTCCTGGTTAGACGATAAAGCAAACAACTTCAAATTCGTATAAGACATGATTTCCTCCAAAATATCTACTAAACCATTCTACCTTTTTTTAGATTGATTTTCAATGCAAAATAAATGGTGTCACAGTAACTTAATAAGACTAAAAAGATTTAACCTTAACCTCGACATTTTCCCGGCTAAAAGTAATTCCAGAAAGTAAAGACATTTTGCTATAAAATAAAAACGATTCGAGAAAATTCGAATCGCCTTCTTGTAGTCATTATGGGTAAATATAGTATACAGAACCACCATGAGCTGAAGATGTTGGATCAAATGTACCACGGTAGTTACCGATTGACATGTTACCAGCATAGTTTGATTCCATAACTTGAATTGAATTTGCACCTGATGCTGATGTTACGTAAGCTACGTGACCATAACCACCACCATCATTTGGCCAAACCGCAATTGCTCCGGCTACAGGAGTTGTACCAACTGAGTGGCCAGCTGCTTGTGCGCTAGCAATCCAGTTTTTAGCATTACCCCAGTAGTTACCAACCCATGAAGCTAATGATTTAGCACCCCAAGTACATTGACCAACAGGATATGTATTAGGAGTTGAGGCAGCTGATACCTTAGGTGTTTCAGCTGCTGGAGCTGGTGCTTCTGAAGCTGTAGGTGCTTGACTTGCTGGTGCTTCTGAAGTTGCTGCAGGTGCTTCGCTAGCAGGAGCTGGTGCTTCTGAAGCTGCAGGAGCAGCTGATTCTGGTTGTGCTTCAGATGTTGCTGGAGCAGCAGGCTCTTGTTGTGCCTCTGAGGCAGCTGATTCTGGCTGTGCTTCAGGCTCTTGTGTTGCTTCTGAAGTTGCAACAGTTGGCTCTTGAGTAGTTTCTGAAGTTTCTGATGAAACAGGTTCTTGTGCTGCTTCTGAGGCTGTTGCTGTTTCTGAAACAGTAGCTTCTGAAGGTTGAGCTACTGCTTCTGAAGTTGCTGCCGCCTCTGATTGAGCTACAAATGCTGCCGCTTCTGAAGATGCTACTGCTTGTGCTGCTGCCTCTGATTCTGCAATTGCTTGAGACTGAGCAACTGATGCTGCAGTTGAAGCTGCCACTGCTTCTGCAGTTGATTTAGCAGAAACAAGTGATGTTTTTTCATCTTGAGCTGTAGCCAATTCTGCAGCCAAAGTAACTTGTGCTGCTTCTAGTTCTGCTTGTTGAGTTGTCAAACCAGCTTCTGTTGTTTCAAGTTCTGCTTTATTAGTTGCAATCTCATTGATAGCAGCTTGGTTTTGTTCTTGTTTTGCAGCAAGCTCTTTTTGATCAGACTCTTGTTTTGTCAACATGTCATTATTAGCTGTAACAACTTTTGAAATAGCTGTGATACGAGTAATAGCTTCAGAGATTGACTTAGAGTTCAAGATAGAGTTGATGTAGCTAGTCGCAGTATTATTTTGTTGAGCACTACGAGCTTGTTTCGCCAAAGAATCTTGACGAGCTACAATTTTACTTGATAATTCTTGAATTTCAGATTCCAAATCTGCTGATACTTTTTCAAGTTCAGCATTTTTAGTTTCCAATTCTGATTTTTGTGTTCTAAGTGTAGATACTTGAGATTGGATTGTAGCAACTTGCGCTTGTGCAGTCTCTTGTTGAGAAGCAAGGTTACTAATTGCGTTATCTGCAGCAGCGATTTGCGAATCATAATCCTCTGCATGTACTGATGCAGCTGCTGATAAGGTTACACCACTTACCAACACTGCTGAAAGAATACGTTTTTTCATAATATAAAATACTACTCCTTTTCGATAAGACCTTTTAATTGTATCAAAAAATGGCGCAAACTTTGTTACGCCAATATTACAGTTCTATTTAAATCTATCAACTGACAGATACAAAAATAATTTTTCAAGAATAGGTTTAATAAAGATAAAGGTCAAAAGATTAAACACTATACTAGGACTTAGTTGATAAATAATAAAATCCGTCACAGACTCATTGGAGAAACCATAAAATAAGGCAAAGCCAAAATTTATAGTATCAAAGAGAAAGAGGAATAAAAACATTAACAAAAAATCAACATAGGTATTTCTCTTAACAATTCGACCTAGCTGAGTTAACAGATAACATAACAGCGGCAGAGTTAGAATTACTATACCAACTGTTTTGAAATAATAGGTATCATAAAGAAATCCAAAACAAACAAGGTAAAGAAAGGAATACTTATTTGGAAAATCAAGGGTTAAGATAAAAATATAAATAATGAAAAGATGAGATGATAGAAAAAATTCAGGAGATAAATAATGATTAAGTATCATCGAAATATGACCATCCCATAGAAAAGGAACAATACTCAGTAAGAAAGGAATAATAGAATACTTGGATAATTTCATATTATTTACCATCTCCAACTAAAGTAACATAAGAAATTTTATCAAAATCAGCATAAGGTTTTACCCAAATCGTACGATTTCCTTCATAATCACTCACAGAGTCTACAGTACCAATTGGAACATCCTTTACTGATACATCATCAAGACCACTTGTAACTACTTCAGTACCAACCTTAACGTTAGAAGATGAATTGAGTTGTGTCATCTCTAACAGCTTCTTTTTATTATCATAACGAGATATAATCCCGAAAATCTGGTTATCATCGTCTGATTTGACGCTAGAAGCAAGGTAGCTATCACTAGAACTACTAGAAAGTAAAGAAATAGTAGTAGTATCATCATATACCTTAGTTACAAAACCGATTACTCCACCATTAGAAGTTGCTAGCATGGACTTACTAACATTCTTAGACTTACCGACATTAATCGTTAACTCTCTTAACCAAGTAACAGAAGGTCGCATAGAAACTTCAGCAGTGAGAACATTATCACGACTTAGCTTGTCCGAAAGATTAAGCGAAGCTCTTAAAGAATCATTCTCTTCTTGCAAGTTAGAAATAATAGATGATTGATTTTCTAAATTCGATAAAGATTTTTTTAAATCTCGATTCTCATTATAAGTTGATAAGAGATCAGAAATAACATTATGAGATTTTGATAAAGCAGTAAATGGAACTGAAACCACTGAGTCTACTTTGGTAACGAAACCCGAAACATTAGACGAGATACCCTTGGTTAATTTTTTATTAGTAAAGACAAAAGAAAAAAGCATTACAAAAAATAGAAGAATAATAAACCCATAAAGAAGAAAACGATAAAAACTATTTTTCATTTTGTCACCTCGAAAAAAAGAAAACGAATTATCTATAAGATAATTCGTCATAATACTACGGAGAATGGGGGATTCGAACCCCCGCGCCAGTTACCCGACCTAACGATTTAGCAAACCGTCCTCTTCAGCCTCTTGAGTAATTCTCCAATATGGGCACGAGTGGAATCGAACCACCGACCTC
>NZ_KV817308.1:0-38482 GCF_001814615.1 Streptococcus sp. HMSC078H12
CGGAGCGAAACGGACTTAAAGTCACAAAAATAAAAAATAGTGACATAAATGTCACTATAGCAAACGAAACAATTGAGAGTATGAATTCCAACCGTTATATTTTATTTACGATAATAAAAATCAGATGATTGACCAAACTCTAGGTCATTTTGTGTTCCTAAAAGTCTATCTTTACTATTATCAGATTCGTTATTATTTGGAATAGAAACTCCTGCAGGAATCATGAAAAGTTGTGAGCCGCCAACAGGTCCCCCTGCCCAACTATATTCCTTCAAAATCCCGTCTTTTACTTCTCCAAATTTCAATGTAATGGTTGTACCAGATTGCGTGACTCTATCCTTGCTAAATACAATAGTGTCACCTCTTCCATTTTCCCAGGTTCCTTCAAGACTACTAAAATCACCATTCTGAATAGCATTGATGTCCATACCAGTCTCTTTGTTTGACTTGCTATCGCTACTACTATCTTCTGTCTCGTCACTACTTGAGTCATCAAAATCATACCAATCTTCGGAAGATAAATCCAAAGTCTGTTCGTTACCTAAGTCAACCTTACTTGCACCATCAGTTGTCTCAGACATGCTGAAATCAACTGATTGAAGCTGGTTAAAGGCACCATCTTTAATTTCATAGGTCTCAGCCTTTGCTTCAGGCTTCATGCGCTGGAATAGTTGACAGTAAATTGTACCATTTTTATAAAATTTCATAGTACTCAAGTAACCACCCTTGGCAAAAGTTCCAGCACTTTTGGCAAAAACAGGCTTATCATCATTATCAAGATAATATAGCGCATGGACACTGTCAGGAGTACCAATCAAAAGTTCAGCTGAGCCATCATCGTTGATGTCTACATAGCTATATTGCACGTTTTCTCCTGCTCTTTTAGCATCAAAAATAGTGCTAGTCGCATAAGCTTCGTCAGACGAAAGATCACTTGGAACAGCCGATGTATCACCGTTCAGAGCAATGGGACGATAGAGGTCCAAGACCGAAGCATAGAGCTCATCGTAGCTCACTTCCTCGGTTTCGGACGAATCGCCACTTACTTGCTCAGACTTAGAAGTACTGTCGCCCGAACCTGAACCACCCGTATTTGTTGCGTTACAAGCCGTCAGCAAGAACAAACTTGATAAGAGCACAAATCCTGTTAATTTCTTTTTCATAACTATCCTTTCATAAGAAACGACCTAACGTTAACATTAGATCATTTAAATCTCTCTGACATTATATTAACAATTGTATGATTAATAAGTCAAGTATTTTTTGAAAAATTAATTTATGTTTATTTATCAAGAACACTTATATAATCAGAGATTTCACTATGACCCAACAATTCCAATCTCAATCAAATTAGAGTTTAAATTAAAAAATCTAGACATTAGATGGTAATTCTTTTTACAATTACAAGTATACGCATCAAAAAAAGCCGGACCTCAGTCCAGCTTTCATCTGTCTATTTCTACTTGGTCATAAAGTAGGTGATGATCACCAATACTGCCACGATAGCTAGGACAACGGCCAGAAATCCAAGCATGTAGCGCAAGAGAAAATAGGTAAATGGAAAATTTTCTTTCATGTTTTACTTTGCCTCATACCATGTGCGGCCGTCATTCTCATCTGCGATGAGAGGGACAGCGAGTTCGACTGCAGCTTCCATGGTTTCTTTAACCAAGGCTTTCATAGCTACAAGTTCGTCGTTTGGCACCTCAAGGACGATTTCATCGTGCACCTGTAGGAGCATCTTAGTTTTATAGCCACCTTCTACCAGAGCCTTGTCTAGGTTAATCATAGCAATCTTAAGGATATCAGCAGCACTTCCTTGGATAGGCGAGTTGATGGCTGTACGCTCTGCGAAGTTGCGGACGTTAAAGTTACGAGAATTGATATCTGGCAACTCACGACGGCGGTGGAAGAGGGTTTCGACATAGCCCTTATCCTTGGCCTCACGAACCACATTATCCATATAGGCCTTGATACCAGGATAACGTTCAAAGTAGGTGTCGATATAATCCTTGGCCTTCTTACGGCTAATGCCAAGGTTGTTAGATAGACCAAAGTCAGAAATACCATAAACGATACCGAAGTTAACAGCCTTTGCGTTACGACGGTCATTAGGTGTGACATCCTCCGGCTTTTCAATACCAAAGACACGCATGGCTGTAGAGGTATGGATATCTGCCCCCTCTTTAAAGGCTGCAATCAAATGCTCATCTCCCGAAATATGGGCAAGCACGCGCAACTCAATCTGTGAGTAATCCGAGCTTAAAAGCACTGCATCCTCAGTCGATGGGACAAAGGCCTTACGGATGAGACGACCTTGCTCCAGGCGAACCGGGATATTTTGCAAGTTGGGATCCACCGATGACAAACGACCTGTCTGAGTTAAATCTTGCACATAACGGGTATGGATCTTGCCATCCTCAAGGATATAATCCTGAAGCCCCAAGACATAGGTAGACTGAAGCTTGGTGATTTGGCGGTACTCCAAAATTTTAGCTACGATTGGAGCAATTGGAGCCAAACGTTCAAGGACATCCACAGCTGTTGAGTAACCTGTCTTGGTTTTCTTAGTGTATTCCAAAGGTAGCCCCATCTTTTCAAAGAGGATAACACCCAACTGTTTAGGCGAGTTAATATTGAACTCCTCGCCCGCCATTTCGTAGATTTCTTGGGTCAATTTATCGATGACTACTTGGTTTTCCACTGCCATCTCGTTAAGGGTTTGCCCCTTGACCTTAATACCAGCGATTTCCATCTTAGCTAGCACATTTGCCAGTGGTAACTCCATGTCAAATAGAAGCTCTGATTGACCGTGTTCAGCCAATTTTTCAAGCATAACCGGTTTAGCAACCTGAAGGACCTTGACTTTTTTAGCCAGGTGGCTGAGCAAGACATCTTTTTCAGGAACCGCACGCTTAGCTCCCTTGCCATAGACCACTTCATCTGTTTCTAACGGTAGGTCCGTATAGAGACGGGCAATGGTTGACAATTCATTGTCTTCAACGGTTGAGAGCAGATACTTGGCCAAACGGGCATCAAAATTAGCCGTCGGCAAGTCAATCCCTAAATGGCTCAAAAGCACCTTACTACGCTTGAAATCGTAGATATTAACAGCTTTTGAAAGAGCTGTCTGGAATGCCTCTGATTTGAGTAGGTCAGTATCTGTAGACGCATAAATCTGCTTGTCATTCCCCCAAGCAAAACCGATGATAGGTTCTGTGTGATAATTGTCACCGAGAATTTCAAAATAGAAGAAATCATCAGAGCTAAAGTGATCCGCTGTCACTTGACTAGGCTCTGCATAGGCCACATCAAAATCCTGCGGCACAGCCTCGCCACCAAGGGCATTTTTGAACTGAACAAAGCCCATCTCGTCATAAAAGGCTGCCAATTTTTCAAGGTCAGGTCCCGTAAAGGCTGTATCATCTAGGCCAATTTCAATAGGAGACTGGGTATCAATGGTCGCCAAGGTCTTAGAAAGGAAGGCCTGTTCCTTATCATTGATGAGATTTTCCTTCATTTTGGACTTCTTCATCTCATCAATATGCTCATAAATACCTTCAAGAGAACCGTGTTCCAAGAGGAGCTTGAGACCAGTCTTTTCACCAATCTTAGTAACTCCTGGAATATTATCGGACTTATCACCCATGAGGGCCTTGAGGTCGATGAATTGCGCTGGAGTAATCCCCATTTTCTCCATGAGGTAGTCAGGTGTGAAGGCCTCAAACTCAGCCACACCCTTCTTCGAAATCTCAACGACTGTGTTTTCGTCAGTCAGCTGAATCAAGTCTTTATCCCCAGAGACAACAGTAATTTGATAGTCCTCACTGGTATTTTCAGCCATCTTAGCCAAGGTACCGATAATGTCGTCTGCCTCGTACTGAGCCAAGTCATAATAGGCAATGCCACGTGCAGCCAACATTTCACGGATATAAGGGAACTGCTCACGGAATTCCTCTGGAGTCTTGGCACGACCAGCCTTATAGTCCGCAAACATCTCTGTACGGAAAGTTGTCTTACCCGCATCAAAGGCTACCAAGACATGAGTCGGTTGGATACGCTCAAGCAGGTTGTCCAACATGAGGTGAAAGCCATAAATGGCATTGGTATGAAGGCCACTATTGTTACGAAAACGGTCAATTTGATTATAAAGTGCGAAAAAGGCACGAAAGGCAACGGATGAACCGTCAATTAGGAGTAATTTTTTCTGATTAGTCATAAGTTTATTATAGCATAGATGAGAGCATTGGTTTTAATTGCAAATCTCTTATTTTAGGGAGACTCTTTTGTAAAAATAGCTAGTCAACATCTGATGACAAAAGTCCGCCCATAAAACGACCTCAGGCATTTCCCACCTCCACGCCCCATAGGCAAATGTGCTATAATAGAAGCTATGAACACAAAGATTTTAGACCAATTAGAATTTAACAAGGTCAAGGACCAGTTCACAGAATACCTGCAGACTGAACAGGCTCAGGCGGAGTTACGTGACTTGGTGCCTATGACCAATCCAGAAAGAATTCAAAATCAATTTACAGAAATCCAAGAAATGGCAGAGATTTTCGTGGAGCACCATGGCTTTGCCATTGGTAGCTTGCGAGATATTTCTGAGCCCCTACGTCGCTTGGAACTGGATGCTGACCTCAACATCCAGGAGCTCATTGCTATCAAGAAGGTGCTGCAAGCTTCAGCTGACCTTGGTCGCTTCTACGCTGACCTTGAAAATGTTGAGCTCGTCGCTCTTAAACGTCTTTTCGAAAAGATTGAGGCCTTCCCAAGTCTACAAGGCAGCCTTCAAAGTATCAATGACGGTGGTTTCATTGAGCATTTTGCTAGCCCTGAGTTGCAGAATATCCGTCGTCAACTCAAATCTTGCGATGATGCCATTCGCCAGACCTTGCAAGACATTCTCAAGAAATCTGGTCACATGTTGGCTGAGAGTTTGATTGCTAGCCGTAATGGTCGTTCAGTGCTTCCTGTCAAAAATACCTACCGTAACCGTATTGCTGGGGTGGTGCATGACATCTCAAGCTCTGGAAACACCGTTTATATCGAGCCACGCGCCGTTATCCAGCTTAACGAAGAAATTACACAATTACGTGCAGACGAACGCCATGAGATGGCCCGCATCCTACATGAACTATCTGATCAACTCCGTCCTCAAGCTGCCGCTATTGCTAACAACGCTTGGATTTTGGGCCACATGGACTTGATTCGAGGAAAATACCTCTATCTCCATGATAAAAAAGCGGTTATTCCAAAGATTAGTGACAACCAAACACTACAACTACTTAACGTTCGTCACCCTCTTTTGGTCAATCCTGTAGCTAACGATTTGCACTTTGATGAGGACCTCACGGCCATTGTCATTACAGGTCCCAATACTGGTGGTAAGACCGTCATGCTTAAAACGCTAGGACTAGCACAACTAATGGCTCAATCTGGTCTTCCAATTTTGGCTGATAAGGGCAGCCGTGTCGCCATTTTCCAAGAGATTTTTGCGGACATCGGAGACGAACAGTCTATCGAACAAAGTTTGTCAACTTTCTCTAGTCACATGACCCACATTGTTGAGATTCTGAATGCTGCCGACAGTAACAGTCTGGTCTTGGTCGATGAGCTTGGGGCTGGTACCGACCCTCAGGAAGGAGCTAGTCTAGCCATGGCAATCTTAGAGCACCTCCGTTTAAGTCAGATTAAGACCATGGCTACCACTCACTATCCTGAGCTTAAGGCCTATGGGATTGAGACGCAACATGTGGAAAATGCCAGCATGGAGTTTGACACAGCGACTTTAAGCCCTACCTATCGTTTTATGCAAGGGGTTCCTGGTCGTTCTAATGCCTTTGAAATTGCTCGACGCCTCGGTTTGAATGAGATTATTGTCAAGGAAGCAGAAAACCTCACGGATACTGATAGTGATGTCAACCGTATCATCGAGCAACTTGAAGCCCAAACTGTGGAAACACAAAAACGTCTGGAACACATCAAGGACGTGGAGCAAGAGAACCTTAAATTCAACCGTGCGGTCAAAAAACTCTATAACGAATTCTCCCATGAATACGACAAGGAACTCGAAAAGGCTCAAAAAGAAATTCAAGAGATGGTTGATACCGCTTTGGCTGAGAGCGATAGTATCCTCAAAAATCTCCACGATAAGAGTCAACTCAAACCTCATGAAGTTATCGACGCCAAAGGAAAACTCAAGAAACTTGCCCCACAAGTGGACCTCTCTAAGAATAAGGTCCTTCGTAAGGCTAAGAAAGAAAAGGCTGCGCGTGCCCCTCGTGTTGGAGATGATATCATCGTTACCGCCTATGGGCAACGGGGTACCCTTACCAGTCAAACCAAAAATGGTAACTGGGAAGCTCAGGTCGGTCTCATCAAGATGACCCTCAAGGCAGACGAATTCACTCTGGTTCGTGCCCAAGCTGAAGCCCAACAACCTAAGAAGAAACAGATTAACGTGGTTAAAAAAGCCAAGAAGACATCTGGCGGTCCTCGTGCCCGTCTAGACCTTCGTGGGAAACGTTACGAAGAAGCCATGCAAGAGCTTGATGCCTTTATTGACCAAGCCCTACTTAATAACATGAGTCAGGTGGACATCATCCACGGTATTGGTACAGGTGTCATCCGTGATGCTGTTACCAAATATCTCCGCCGTCATCGCCATGTTAAAAGTTTTGAATATGCCCCACAAAGTGCCGGTGGTTCCGGATGTACCATTGCAACCTTAGGGTAAAAATAGATAAGAAAGACTGAGACCTTGTGTTCAGTCTTTTTTCATATGTTACCAAAACAAAGAACAAAAAAGCCTCCCTTAATCAAGGAAGACTTCTATTTTCTATATCACACTTGTCCACAAGTGCTGGATAATCTGACTAACTGGAAAATTCCAATTAATCAAAAGGCGCAAAACCCAGCTAGATGACAAGACCGTTTGAATGTTATTCATGGGAACAGTCGCAAGAATATTCCCCAACATAGTCAAAGGCACAAGACTCACTAAGGAGGCCAAGACACCACCTACCACTTGGTAACGTCTCTGATCAAGTCGCTCAATTCTCACAAAATGGAAGAAAATCCCAAGAAAGCGCAAACCATAATAAGCCACACAGTAAATGGCAAAATAAGCCACACCTGCATAATAGACACGGTCAAGCGAAAAGATGTTCTGATCTTTAAAGAAAGCTATACTAGCATCTTTGGTTGGATTGGTATAAGGTACCCAAAGATTGATAGCCTCTCCTAGCGACCGGTAAAAGTAGGCCGCTACACACATGGCAATAATGACTGAAACCACGTAATAAGCTTGCATAAAGAGGCCTCGACGGTAGCCAATGTAGAAATTCCAAGCCACGATAGCTAAGACAAGGAGTCCAATCATGCGTCATCCTCATCGTCATTTGTAGCTGTCGCCTTGACCTTAAGTTGTTCAAGTTGCTTAGCTCTCAACGTTTCCAACTCTTTTTCCATATCTTCAACTTGGATTTCACGTTCCAACTGAGTCGACAAAGAATTGATAGCCATTAGGATAGCAATCGTTTCATTGTCAGCATTTTTCATCTGCTCTTTGATAATTTTATATTTCTCATGGGCAACACGCTCAACCTCTTCCATGAATAGGTTATCCTTATCAGTTGTTAGCGTGAGGTTCTTCTCTCCAAAATGAAATTTGTAACGGTTCTTATTTGCCATTTGCTTGTTAACTGCCAATCAATGGTGGTCACGGATTCGCCACCGCAGCTTCTCCTTATTTTATTGCTTTTATATCGCCATTTTTTAGCAAGATTCAGACACTTACTCTGAGGCGTGTTCGACACTTAAATGCCAACCTATTTCTTCTAATTGTGGAAAAAAGAGCAGGGTTAGGCATTCTCTTTCTAATCATTATATCCTAAATTTTAACTTTCGTAAATTTTAGACTTTGCACTTCTCTAGAAAAATAATTTTCAGGGATTCCGAGTCTGTAAAATATCTACCAATTCTCCTTTTTTGTGCTAAAATAGATTTCATGGGCACAATCGTATTAAAAATGACAGCAAAGCAGATTTCGACACTCCAGAAGGACCTAGCAAGCTATGCGACTGCGACTAAAAATCCTTATGCAAGTTTTTCAGCCAAGGTCGATGGAATAAGTGTCATCGCCTATACTTCAGGAAAGGTAACTTTCCAAGGTGCTAAGCCAGAAATCCTAGCTAGCCGTTTTGGATACCAAGCTGAATCTAAGCATTCACCTGATGGGCAAAACCTAGCCCTAATTGGATCAGACGAAGTCGGAAATGGCTCCTATTTTGGTGGTCTAGCTGTTGTAGCTAGTCTAGTTACCCCAGCTGACCATACCTTTTTGAAATCTCTAGGAGTTGATGATTCTAAAAATCTTAACGATATCAAGATTCGTCAGATTGCACCTATTTTGGAGGAGAAAATTCCTCACAAGGCACTCCTTCTTTCGCCTAGAAAGTACAATGAAGTGGTTGGAGACGGTAAGAGTCATAATGCTGTGTCCGTTAAAGTAGCCCTCCATAATCAGGCTATCTTCCTATTGTTACAATCAGGTGCTAAACCAGATAAGATTGTCATCGATGCCTTCACCAGCGAGAAAAATTATCAAAAATATCTCAAGAACGAACGTAATCGCTTTGACTTTCCTATTACTTTAGAAGAAAAAGCCGAAGGTAAATACCTAGCTGTCGCGGTGAGCTCTATCATCGCCCGCAATCTCTTCCTGGAAAATCTGGATAAACTCAGCCAAGAAGTAGGTTATACTCTTCCTTCAGGTGCTGGTGCTAAGTCCGACCAGATCGCAGCCAAGCTTCTTCAAGCCTACGGAGATCAGGCTCTCCAAGCTACTGCTAAATATCATTTCGCCAATACTAAAAAAGCCTACCAACGCTTAAAATAACCCTGAAAGGCCTTAACTATGAAAAACAAATGGACCCAATACTTTCTCATTTTCCTTCGTGAATGGGGACTCTTTATCCTCTTTATCACATTCTTCCTCTTGACTCGCCTCTTCCTCTGGCTTCCTGTTCAGGTTGACGGCCACTCAATGGATCCAACTCTCGCCAATAACCAGCGTGTTATTGTTTTGAAACACACGTCCATTGAACGCTTTGACATTGTCGTTGCCAAAGAGGTTGAAAATGGTAAGACGAAACAAATCGTAAAACGTGTCATTGGGATGCCAGGTGATACCATTACCTATCAAAACGATAAACTTACTGTCAACGGCAAAGAAGTCAAGGAAGAATACCTCAAAGAATTCCAGGCTGCCTTTGCCAAAGATAAGCTACAAAAAGAGTATGCATACCGCGATTACTTCCAACAACTGGCTAAAGAATCTAAGGCCTTCACTGTCAACGCGGACAAAAACACTACTTTCTCTGTCACTGTTCCTGAAGGCAAATATTTCCTACTTGGAGATAACCGTATCGTTTCAAAAGATAGCCGCGAAGTTGGTTACTTTGACAAGAGTGCTCTTGTAGGGGAAGTCAAATTCCGCTTCTGGCCACTTAATAAAATTGGTACCGTTGAAGACAACTAAAACCACTAAATAAGATAAGGTTGGGGAAACCCAGCCTTATTATGTATCTAGGAAAAACACATGCAAGAATTTTATTTTTCAGGAACTATCGAACGCGTCATTTTCGAAAACGCTAGTAATTTTTTTCGTATCTTACTCTTAGAGATTGACGAAACGGACAGTGATTTTGAAGACTACGAAATCATTGTCACAGGAACTATGGGGGATGTCATGGAGGGTGAAGACTATACCTTCTGGGGCCAACTAACCAATCACCCTAAATATGGGGAACAGCTACAAATGACCCGCTACGAGCGTTCAAAACCTTCTGCCAGCGGTCTTATCAAATATTTTGCCAGCGACAATTTCAAAGGAATCGGTAAGAAAACGGCCGAGCGTATTGTCGAAATTTACGGCGAAGACCCAATTGACCAGATTCTCGAGGATCCTAGCGAGTTAGAGCAGATTCCCAACCTCTCCAAGGTCAATCGAGAAGCCTTTGTTGCGAAGTTAAAAATCAATTATGGAGCCGAGCAAATCCTGTCCAAACTTTCTAGCTATGGACTCACACCAAAGGCCGCCTCACAAATTTTCAATCAATATAAGGAAGAGTCACTAAATCTTATTGAGGAACACCCTTATCTATTAGTAGAGGAGATTCAAGGAATCGGTTTTAAAATGGCTGACCAACTAGCTGAACGTCTTGGAATTGCTAGTGATGCTCCTGAGCGTTTACGAGCTGCCTTGATTCATTGTCTACTAGAAGCCAGTATGGAAGAAGGCGATACCTACATAGAAGCCAAAGCCTTGCTTGAACGGACCATCATTCTTTTGGAAGGTGCTCGTCCGATTGAACTTGACCCCGCTTTGGTCGCTAACCAATTAACCAATCTTATCCAAGAGGATAAGGTGCAAAATGTAGAGACTAAAATCTTTGATAATACCCTATATTTTGCGGAACAGGGCATCTATACCCACCTAACTCGTATCATGAAGGACCAACCTGATGTCAGCTCTGAAGACAAAATCTTAGACAGCCTTGAAGGGGTGGAAGAGGAGCTTGGTATTACTTATGATCAGGTTCAAAAAGATGCCATTATCAAAGCCCTACAAAGCAAGGTCTTCATCCTGACAGGGGGTCCCGGAACAGGGAAAACCACTGTTATTAACGGCATTATTAAAACCTATGCTGACCTTCATGGCCTAGATCTCAAAAAGTCCGATTTACCTATTATTTTAGCAGCACCAACGGGACGGGCTGCTCGTCGGATGAACGAACTCACCCAACTCCCTAGCGCCACTATTCATAGACATTTAGGCCTCAATAGCGAGGACGATTTTAAGACCTTAGAGGACTATCTCGATTGCGATTTGATTATCATCGACGAGTTCTCTATGGTTGATACTTGGTTGGCCAATCAACTCTTTGAAAGTATCTCTGATTCAACCCAAGTTATCATTGTGGGTGACCAAGACCAACTACCTTCCGTAGGCCCTGGCCAAGTCTTGGCTGACCTTTTGCAGATTGATAACTTGCCTAAGGTTTCCCTAACCAAAATTTTCAGACAATCCGAGGATTCCACTATCGTTACCCTAGCTAGCCAGATGCGCCAAGGCCAACTCCCCGCTGATTTCACAGAGAAAAAGGCTGACCGCTCTTACTTTGAGGCCAATGCCAACCATATTCCACAGATGGTTCCTAAAATTGTCTCTGCCGCTATAAAGAGCGGGATTTCTGCTCAGGATGTTCAGATTCTAGCTCCCATGTACCGAGGACAGGCTGGTATTAACAATCTCAACACCATTATGCAGGACCTACTTAATCCTCAAGAAAAGGCCAATCAGTTTGCCTTTAATGACATTTTCTTCCGTAAGAACGACAAAATTCTCCATCTGGTCAACGATACCGAACTCAATGTCTTCAATGGCGACATCGGCATCATTACTGATCTCATCCCTGGTAAATATACTGAAAGCAAGCAGGACGAAATTTACATGTCCTTCGATGGCAATGAGGTTATCTATCCTCGTAACGAATGGAATAAGATTACTCTGGCCTATGCCATGTCAATCCACAAATCCCAAGGGAGTGAGTTCCCAGTCGTTATCCTTCCCATCACACGACAAAGTGGACGTATGCTACAACGTAACCTCATCTACACCGCCATCACACGTGCCAAGAGTAAGCTAGTCATGTTAGGAGAAATCGCAGCCTTTGATTATGCCGTTCGCAACGAGGGGGCTAAACGAAATACTTTTCTCATCCAACGTTTTGAACAAACTTATACACAAGCTGTTGATAAGTCTGTCGAAAAGATTGTTAAAAACGAGGCAACAGGCGCCTCCAATCAAACAAAAACGAAAAACAACGGCCCCTCAGAAACCCTTGAAAACAAAGACTTTTCGGAAAATATCAATCCATCCCAAGATCTTGTTAACACTTATTCACAGCCTGTGGATAAGTCTGTTAACAAACCTGTGCAAACAGAAGAAAACTATCGTTTAACTGAAGAAAATTGGGCAACTATAGATCCAATGATTGGTCTCAGTGAAGACGATATTGCTGCCTTTTTTAACAACAACTAAAAAAGACTTGGAAAACGACTCACTAAGAGCAACTCCAAGTCTTTTCATTTGCTAAAATACGAAACGAATCAGGGCCATAGATATTATACCAACGATTACTGCATAGAGCAGATTTTTGCTCTTAAAGGCTACAATTACCGTTGGCACAGTAGCCAGGATTTCCATCCACTTAAACTGTGGCAAGTGACCAATCTTCTCAGTCGTGAGACTAGAGAGAATCAGAGCAAAGAGGATAGAAACTGGTAAATAGTGCAAAAATCGAACAACGATATCTGGAAGCCCCTTGTATTTCACTAAAACAAAGGGAAGCACACGAGGAACCTAGCTGACCACAAACCCAAGTAGAATAGCAATGAGAATAAACTTATTGACGGCCATCACACATCACCCCCACACTACATCCAACCAAAGTAGCCACTAAAACAGCCAAAGATTCCGACAAGATGACACTAAAGCTCAGATAAGCCACAGCAATAGATAGTAAAATCAAGAGTAGCTTACGCACTCCTTCCCCTAACAAGACATCAATCTGACTACTTAACAAACCAATAAACATGGCAATCAAAGCAAAATCCAAACCAAATAGCTCAGGATTAGGAATCATGGAACCAATCAAACAACCAACAACTGATGATACAATCCAAACCAGATAGCTAAAAATATTGTTACCATGCATCCAGTTAGCAGGAATATCTTTATGATGCACATATTCTCCCAACAAGACACCATAACTTTCATCCGTAATCAGACTACCAATTCCCAGCTGATTCCAAAGGCTTGTTTTTGTAAAAATCGTCGTTGCATGTAAACTCATCAACATGTTACGCAAATTAACCAAGAAAACAGTCAAGGTTAACTCACCTAGACCAGCTCCTGCAACTACTAAGGCACACATGGCAAACTGGGCCGAGCCACCATATACTAAGGCACACATGAGGCCAACCTCAAGGGCTGATAGACCCGAAGCTGCTGCTACAACACCAAAGGCTAGACCAATAGCTACATAGCCTAAAGCTGTCGGTACCGCGGCTTTTACACCTAAACGAAAGTCAGACACACTCAATTCCTTTCTAAAGGAACCTCTTACCAAACTAGTAAGAGGTTCTTCTTATTCTTCAAATCCTGCAAAGGCTAGACTTGGTTTTGCATTCAAGTCCAACTCAGCAAAATGTTTTTGATCACATTCAATAGCGGCTGCTAGAGCAATCATGCCAGCATTGTCACCACAAAGACGTAAAGGCGGAATAACCACATCTACATCTGTGATTTCTTCAGCCAAACGTTCACGTAAGCCTTGATTAGCTGCCACACCACCTGCAACAACAAGTGTCTTGACAGGATAACGCTCCAAGGCTTTCTTAGTCTTAGCTAGGAGAATATCCAACACAGCAGCTTGGAAAGAAGCACAAAGGTCTTCTTTAATTAGGACGTCACCCTTTTGCTCTGCATTATGGTGCAAATTAATGAAGGCTGACTTCAAGCCTGAAAATGAAAACTCCAAGTGGTCTTCCTTAATCATAGCACGTGGAAAATCATAAACATCTTTCCCTTTATGAGCTAACTCATCAATTTCACGCCCGGCTGGGTAGGTCAACCCCATCACACGCCCGACCTTGTCATAGGCCTCACCAACTGCATCATCACGTGTCTCACCAACAATCTTGTAATTCCCCGGTTCTGACACATAAACCAACTCTGTGTGTCCCCCAGACACCAAAAGTGCTAAGAGGGGATATTCCAATTCTTGAACCTCACGCGCTGCCATAAGATGCCCAGCCATATGGTTAACTGGAATCAAAGGCAACCCATGTGCCCAAGCGAAGGCCTTAGCCGCTGCCATCCCGACCAAGAGCGCCCCGACCAAACCAGGACCATAGGTTACTGCTACAGCATCTAGTTGTTCAGCAGTAATTCCCGCCTCAGAAAGGGCATCTTTAATGCAAAGAGTCACCACTTCCACATGGTGACGACTAGCCACCTCAGGAACAACACCACCAAAACGTTTATGGCTTTCCACCTGACTGGCAATAATATTACTTAAAAGTTCTTTCTCATTTTTCAAAACGGCAACTGAAGTCTCATCACATGAGCTCTCCACTGCCAAAATATATCTATCTGCCATTAGACTTCCTCTCGCCTCATGATAACTGCATCTTCTTGAGGCTCATGATAATAATTTTTCCGAATTCCTAGACTTTCAAAACCAAATTTTCTATAAAGTGCCTGAGCGACTTGATTTGAAGCCCTCACTTCTAGGAATATAGGTTCACTACGCTCTTCCAAATGCTTCATCAGCTGACTAGCATAACCACGCCCCTGGTAAGCTTTTAAAATGGCGATATTGGTCACCTCAAGCTCACCCACCAAATTTTGAAGGGCTAAAAAACCAACAACTTCTTCCTGATTATAAACATAGAAATACTCCGTAGTATCCAAAGCCAAGTCTGCTACCACTTGTTCTATCGTCCACGGAGATTTGTCATAAACATCCGACAAAATCTGATAAATCAGTTGAGCTTGCTCTTGGCTACTCAATCTAGACACGCTTGATGTAGTTGTCACGGTTAGTCTCCTCATGTGTCTTAAGCCAATTCTCTTCCGCCTCAACCCGCTTCAAGTAATGTGGAACAAAAGCATCCACATCAACAGAAGGCAAGGACAATCCTAAACGACCAATTAACTGGGCTGACGGAAGACTTGACAAGATAGTTGCTTCTGGAAGGCTTTCTTTAATCTGATCCACAAAATTAGCCACTTCACCGACAAATGTCACCTTTTCAAAAGTTTTAGCTTGCTCCAGAACATCTACAAAAGCTGCATGGCAATCTGGGACGAGGGCCTGACCATTTTCATAAAACCAACGTAAACATTATTACGACGAGCATCCATGATAGGAATCACAACACCGTCAACTGTAAGGTCTGTCAGTGCCTGTAGACTTGAAACTCCCACCAAATCAATGTCGAGGGCATAGGCTAAAGTCTTAGCTGTTGCGACAGCCACACGAAGCCCTGTGTAAGAACCAGGACCCTGTGCAACCACAATACGTTCTAAATCAGACGGTTGCCAGCCTGCCTGAGCAACTAAAAAATCAATGGTTGGCATTAGACTAATACTGTGGTTCTTTTTTACTGTGACAGTTGACTCTGCCACTAGTTTCTCATCTTCTAACAAGGCTACTGATAAAGCTGTGCTAGAAGTATCAAATGCTAATATTTTCATCTTTTTTCCTTGTTTCCTTTTATGCTTTTCTATTATAACACAAGTCACTGTTTCCCAGAAACGAACATTTTCCAACTTTTTCCGCCATTTTCTTTATCTAGCCCCTATCTTATGGTACAATAATAGTAATTGTTAAACGAATCAAGGCTACTAGCTATTACTCATAAAGTGAATATCATAACGTCAAGTAAATCATAGAAAGATTAACTTGACCGGTTTTTTTATAGAATGGCAGAGCCTTTTGGAAAGAAAGGAAAACCATGATTTATAAAGTCTTTTACCAAGAAACTAAAGAGCGTAATCCACGCCGTGAACAGACAAAATCACTCTACCTAGATATCGATGCAGAAACTGAACTTGAGGGACGTATCCAAGCTCGTCAAATCATCGAAAAAAACACTGCCTATAACATCGAATTCATCGAGCTCCTCTCAGAAAAAGCCCTTGAATACGAAAAAGAAACTGGCGTTTTTGAAGTAACGGAGTTCTAAGACCATGGCATCAAAAATCAATCTAAAACCTGAAGAAGTTGGGGTTTATGCGATTGGTGGTTTGGGGGAAATCGGTAAAAACACCTATGGTATTGAATACCAAGATGAGATTATCATCGTCGATGCGGGTATTAAATTCCCCGAGGATGATCTTCTCGGAATCGACTATGTTATCCCAGACTATTCTTACATCGTTGAAAACGTTGATCGTGTAAAGGCACTTGTCATTACCCACGGTCACGAAGACCATATTGGTGGGATCCCCTTCCTTCTTAAACAGGCAAATATCCCAATTTATGCAGGACCACTTGCTCTTGCTCTTATCAAAGGAAAATTGGAAGAACACGGACTACTTCGTGACGCACAACTCTATGAAATTAATGCTAATACAGAGCTTACTTTCAAAAATATGAGCGTGACCTTCTTCCGCACTACTCACTCAATTCCAGAACCTCTCGGTATTGTCATCCATACACCTCAAGGTAAAATTGTTTGTACCGGTGACTTTAAGTTTGACTTCACCCCAGTAGGTGAGCCAGCAGACCTTCACCGTATGGCTGCACTTGGTGAAGAAGGCGTTCTTTGCCTCCTCTCAGACTCAACCAATGCTGAAGTACCAACTTTCACAAATTCCGAGAAGGTCGTTGGTCAATCCATCATGAAAATTATTGAAGGCATCCACGGACGTATTATCTTCGCCTCATTTGCCTCAAACATTTTCCGTCTGCAACAAGCTGCCGAAGCCGCTGTAAAAACTGGCCGTAAGATTGTTGTCTTCGGACGTTCTATGGAAAAAGCCATTGTCAATGGTGTTGAACTAGGCTACATCAAAGTTCCAAAAGGAACTATCATTGACCCAAGTGAGATGAAAAACTACCATGCCAGTGAGATTCTTATCATGTGTACCGGTTCTCAAGGAGAGCCTATGGCAGCCCTTGCACGTATCGCTAACGGGATGCACCGCCAAGTGACACTACAACCTGGTGACACTGTTATCTTCTCATCTAGCCCTATCCCAGGAAACACAACCAGCGTTAACCGCTTGATTAATACTATTCAAGAAGCTGGCGTAGATGTTATCCACGGTAAAATCAACAATATCCATACCTCTGGACACGGTGGTCAACAAGAGCAAAAACTCATGCTTCGTTTGATCAAACCAAAATTCTTCATGCCTGTTCACGGTGAATACCGCATGCAGAAAGTCCACGCAGGCCTTGCTGTTGATTGTGGCGTTCCAAAAGATAATATCTTCATTATGGAAAATGGTGATGTCTTAGCCCTAACAAAAGACTCTGCGCGCCGTGCAGGTCACTTCAATGCTCAAGATATCTATGTTGATGGTAATGGTATTGGGGATATCGGAGCTGCCGTTCTTCGTGACCGTCGTGATCTCTCTGAAGATGGTGTCGTACTTGCCGTAGCAACTGTCGACTTCAAGTCTAAGATGATTCTAGCTGGCCCAGACATCCTCAGTCGTGGCTTCATCTACATGCGTGAATCTGGCGATCTTATCCGCGAAAGCCAACGCATTCTATTCAATGCTATTCGTATCGCTCTTAAGAATAAGGATGCTAGCATCCAATCTGTTAATGGAGCAATCGTCAATGCTTTACGCCCATTCTTATATGAAAAAACAGAACGTGAACCAATCATTATTCCAATGATTCTCACACCTGATAAATAAAAAAATGGTAGCTAGATGGCTACCATTTTTTTAAGTTTAAATCCAATCTGGAGCACAACCTTTCCAACAAGTAAAAAAAGCGCTTATAACGCTTTTTTCATTTTATGCACCTGGATAAATGTAAGATACTGAACCTGGTGTAGTTGAGTTTTGTGGGTCAAACCAACCACGATAGTTGTTGATTTGTTGCTGGTTGTTATAGTTTGACTCCAAGATCTGAATTTGACCATCTTGACCAACTTCTGTTACATAACCAACGTGACCATAACCACCATCAGTCCAACATACAATTGATCCTGTCACAGGTGTTGAACCTACAGCATAACCTTGGCTAGCAGCGCTTCCTGCCCAATCGCCACCATTACCCCACCAGTTACTTGCCCAGGGAGCGACTTCCTTAACACCCCATGTACATTGACCAACTGGATAACGATTCCAAGTAGCATCTGAATCAGTAGCTGCTACCTCTGAAGAAGAAGCTTCTGTTGTTTCCTCAACTGCTGTCGTAGCACCTGAAACTTCCAAGCTTCCACCAGGAACAATTGTTGACCAAATAGTCATGCCATTTTCAGCTGCCAATTGATAAGGATCTACCCCATACTGACTAGCAATTCCGAAGAATGAATCTCCATTTTGAACTGTATAAGTATCAGCATTAACTGTTTGTGCGACTGTAAGACCGAGCAATAATGCACTTGAGGCTGCTGCCAAAGCAGCTTTTTTTGTAGTTTTCATATTTCCCCCTGAATAAGATTAATATAAAATTAGTTTAACACTCTCATATTTTAATGCGATTAAGGGGGAATAAAGAAATATGACAAAAGAAAACAGCTCAGTTAAAACTACGTAATTTGTCCAAGAACTTAATGAATTTAAAAGTAAAAGAAAACCAGGCATAACCTGATTTTCAAATTTAATTTCTTAATAAATGTCCAAGTAGTTATCAATTTCCCATTGTGAAACAAAGGTAGCATAGCTTGCCCATTCCATACGTTTCGCATCAAGGAAGTTTGTATAGATATGATTACCCAAAGCTTGACGGACCACTTCATCTGTTTCCAATGCTTTAAGAGCGTTACGAAGTGTTGATGGCAAATCAATAATACCAGCTTCTTTACGTTCTTCAGGAGACATTGAGTAGATATTTGTTTCAACTGGATCTGGAGCATCAATCTTGTTGATAATACCATCAAGACCTGCTTCCAAAAGTACAGCAAGTGCCAAGTATGGGTTTGCCATTGGGTCTACTGAACGCAATTCCAAACGTGTACCCATACCACGAGACGCAGGAACGCGGATCAATGGTGAACGGTTGCTACCTGCCCATGCAATATATACAGGAGCTTCGTATCCAGGAACCAAACGTTTGTAAGAGTTAACTGTTGGGTTAATAATTGCAGTATAGTTGTATGCATGTTTCATCAAACCACCAAGGAAGTAGTAAGCATCTTGAGACAATTGCATACCACGTGAATCCTCTGGATCAAAGAATGCATTTCCTTCTTCAGTGAAGAGAGACATGTTACAGTGCATACCGCTACCAGCAATACCATATTTAGGTTTCGCCATAAATGTAGCATAAAGACCATGTTTACGAGCGATTGTCTTAACAACCAATTTGAAAATTTGGATATTATCACAAGCCTTCAAAACATCTGTATACTTGAAGTCGATTTCATGTTGACCAACAGCCACTTCGTGGTGAGATGCTTCAACATCAAATCCCATTTCTGTCAAGACATTAACGATTTCACGACGTGTGTTATCTGCAAGGTCAGTTGGTGCAAGGTCAAAATAACCACCTTTATCGTTAACTTCAAGTGTAGGATTACCTTGTTCATCTAATTTGAAAAGGAAGAATTCTGGTTCTGGTCCAAGGTTAAATGATTTATAACCAACTTCTTCCATATGACGCAAAGCCTTTTTCAAGTTACCACGAGGGTCTCCAGCAAATGGTTCACCTGCAGAAGTATAGATATCACAAATAAGACCAGCTACTGCACCATTTTCATCACCCCAAGGGAAAACTGTCCACGTATCAAGATCTGGGTAAAGATACATATCAGATTCGTTGATACGAACAAATCCCTCGATTGATGAACCATCAAACATAGCTTTATTTGAAAGTACCTTATCCAACTGTTCATCTGTCGCAGGAATTTCAACGTTCTTCATAACACCAAGAATATCAGAGAACATTAAACGCAAGAAAGTAACATTCTTCTCTTTGACTTCGCGACGAATATCAGCTGCTGTGATTGCCATAATAGGGGTCTCCTTTATAAAAACCAAAAATAAAAGTTCAAAGCGTAATTAGATACGCAAGTTACCAAATTGTTGTGACGGGGTCGTAAAACGGCCTTGCTGAAGGAGTTCATCATGCAAGATACGTCGAACGTCCGCATCTGTTAAAGCCGCTTGTTTTTGTTGGGCACGAACTTCACGCTCTTCGTACTCATGCTTAATCGCTGCAATATTGTAACCATCATCCAAAAAATCTTTGATTTCCAATAAACGATCCATATCATTTAATGAGTACATACGACGATTTCCAGCTGTACGTTCAGGTTGAATTAAACCTTGATCTTCATAGTAACGAATTTGACGAGCAGTTAAATCCGTCAATTTCATAACTGTTCCAATCGGAAAAACAGCTAGAGAACGCCTTAATTCTTTCTCTCTTGCCATGATCATCCTCCTTTCCTAACAATTATATTCTGAATATTTCTACATGTCAACAGTTTATGTTACTTTTTCTTACACAATAAGCAATTCCCGAACATTATATTGTGTATTCGCTCTAATTTAAGGATTTTATCAAAAAAAACATAAAAAATAGAGTTCAATAGAACCCTATCATTCTTATTTTAAGTGTTTAAGTAACCAATCATAATCATAATTGACAAGGATTGCTATAAAGACTCCACAGAAAGTTTCAAAGACTCGAGCAATCACATAAGTGAAGGTATTATCAGGTGGAATAGACAAGGTAATAATCAGAAGTGCAGCCACTCCTCCAATAACACCAGATGCATTATTAAAGGACACATTAATGACAATCGTCAGCATTGTCAAAATCGGAACCAATAGCAAGGTCACCCAAACTGAATGATTAAACCACATATTCACAAAGTAAAATAATAGCGACAAAAGCCCTCCAACCGTATTCGCAAAAATACGTGACTTACCAAACTGAATACTTCTATCAAAGTTTTCTCGAAGACTAAAGACTGCTGTCAAGCAACCAATCTGAAGCCCTTCCCACCCTAAAGCAGAAAAAAGACCTAAAACTAGAAAGACAGCAATCCCCGTCTTAAGTGTACGCATACCAAATTTAAATTTTTTCGGTTCAAATTTCAATCCCATTTTACTATTTTAACATGATTATGAAACTTTTGGCTACTTCTACAGTATTATGCCGCAAAGTTCAAACTAATAATCGCAATTTTTTGAGAGAAATTTACTTCCCAATAATAGTTTTAGCCTCTATCAAACAAATACTCAATGAGATAACACAAAAAAGAGTTGGTTCCCCAACTCTTTTCATTCTAATAGACTTATTTATCAGTAAGTGCAGCCAATCCTGGAAGTTCTTTACCTTCAAGAAGTTCCATAGAAGCACCACCACCAGTAGAGATCCATGAGAATTTATCTGCACGTCCAAGGTTGATTGCTGCGGCAGCTGAGTCACCACCACCGATGATTGATTTAACGCCTGGTTGTTTCACGATTGCGTCCATCACACCGATTGTACCAGCTTGGAAGTCAGGGTTTTCAAATACACCCATAGGACCATTCCATACAACTGTTTTCGCACCAGTCAAGGCTTTATCGAATTCAGCAATTGATTTAGGACCGATATCCAAACCAAGGAAACCTGGGTCTACTGCTTCACCTTCAGTGTCTTTCACTTCAGTGTAGTCAGCAAATGCATTAGCTTCTTTTGAGTCAACTGGCAAGATCAATTTACCATTTGATTTTTCAAGAAGAGCTTTAGCAACATCAAGTTTATCTTCTTCTACAAGTGAGTTACCAATTTCGATACCTTGTGCTTTGTAGAATGTGTAAGTCATACCACCACCGATAAGAACTTTATCAGCTTTTGCAAGAAGGTTTTCGATAACACCAATCTTATCAGATACTTTAGAACCACCAAGGATAGCTACGAATGGACGTTCTGGAGTTTCAACTGCTTCTTTGATGTAAGCAATCTCGTTTTCAAGAAGGAAACCAGCAACAGCTTTATCAACGTTTGCTGAGATACCAACGTTAGATGCGTGTGCACGGTGAGCTGTACCGAATGCATCGTTTACGAAGATACCATCTCCAAGTGATGCCCAGTATTTACCAAGTTCAGGATCATTTTTAGATTCTTTCTTGCCATCAACATCTTCAAAACGAGTGTTTTCAACCAAGAGAACTTGTCCATCTTCAAGAGCGTTAACAGCTGCTTCCAATTCAGCACCACGTGTAACACCTGGGATAAATTTAACGTCTTGACCCAATTTAGCAGCCAAGTCAGCAGCTACAGGAGCAAGTGATTTGCCTTCTTTATCAGCTTCTTCTTTTACACGTCCAAGATGAGAGAAGAGGATTGCACGTCCACCTTGTTCAAGAATGTACTTGATAGTTGGAAGGGCAGCAGTGATACGGTTATCGTTAGTGATCACGCCATCTTTTACAGGTACGTTGAAGTCAACACGAACGAGAACTTTTTTCCCTTTCAAGTCAACATCTTTAACAGTCAATTTAGCCATTTGATCAGACTCCTTAATTTTTTAATACGTTTTCATTATATCACAAAATGCATAAAAGAGATAGCAAAATCAGAAGGATTTCTAGCTTATTGCTAGTATAAGGCATTTAGCATATAATCTAAATAGAAAGGTCGAATATCCATGAAAAAACAGCTAAACAAGAAGCAGAAACAAGCTGACCATGATCTAAATGTAATACTTATTCTTACCCTTGTTCCTCTGCTCCTCTTTCTTACTCTTAAACCAACTCTTTTTTCATACACTAACCAAACCTCAGTACCGCTATGGCTGCGATTAATCTTATTAGCTAGTTGTCAATTTGCCATCGCAGGCTTAGGAACCAGCACTGTTATGCTTTATCGCAAAGAATCTTTCAGACACTTTGGATTAATCACCAAAAATCTAGTTACCACCCTTTTTCAATCTCTTCTTGTAGCCCTACCACTTATCATATTTAAAGGACTTACTCATCAGATTCATTCCTATCTACCTCTTCAATCAATACAATTAACAAAAGAAATAATGAGCCAATCATTTCCTAGTAATATCCTGGCATACCTATTCATCTGTCTTATTTGGGGATTCTGGGAAGGATTTAACTATGTAGTCATCGCTGAAAAGATACGCATACGTTTTCCATCTCCTTACATTTGGTTAGATAGTGGGGCAATAACTTGTGCGATTTTTTGCCTCCTTATCCATGGAATTATTGGTTTTGATATCTATACCCTATTTGAATCACTTACCGTTTTTATACTTATTTATGGTATGCTAGCTATACAAAAACATAATAAAAACGCCTGGGGTTGTGTCCTGCTCTTTCTACTCATTTGGAATGCCTTCTAGCTTATTCATAAATCACAAACCTACTGAGATTATAACAGCCTATTTATATGGCTGTTTTATTATTTTGGAAAATAAAAAAAGAGCCGAAGCTCTTCTTTTTATACAATTGAATTATTTAGCGATTTTCGCGAAGTATTCAAGAGTACGTACAAGTTGTGAAGTGTATGACATTTCGTTGTCGTACCAAGAAACAACTTTAACCAATTGTTTACCATCAACAGTTTGTACTTTAGTTTGAGTTGCATCAAACAATGAACCGTAAGAAATACCTACGATATCTGAAGATACGATTGGATCTTCAGTGTAACCGAATGATTCGTTTGAAGCTGCTTTCATAGCTGCGTTCACTTCATCAACAGTAACGTCTTTTTCAAGAACTGCTACCAATTCAGTAACTGATCCAGTTGGAACTGGAACACGTTGTGCAGCACCGTCAAGTTTACCGTTCAATTCTGGGATAACCAAACCGATAGCTTTAGCAGCACCAGTTGAGTTAGGAACGATGTTTGCAGCACCAGCACGTGCACGGCGAAGGTCACCACCACGGTGTGGTCCGTCAAGGATCATTTGGTCACCAGTGTAAGCGTGGATAGTAGTCATCAAACCTTGTTTAACACCGAAGTTATCTTGCAATGCTTTAGCCATTGGAGCCAAGCAGTTTGTAGTACATGAAGCACCTGAGATAACTGTTTCAGTACCGTCAAGGATATCGTGGTTAGTGTTAAATACGATTGTTTTAACATCGTTTCCACCAGGAGCAGTGATAACAACTTTCTTAGCTCCACCTTCGTGCAAGTGTTTTTCAGCAGCATCTTTCTTAGCAAAGAAACCAGTTGCTTCAAGAACGATTTCTACACCGTCGTTAGCCCAGTCAATTTGTTCTGGGTCACGTTCAGCAGAAACTTTAACGAATTTACCGTTAACTTCAAATCCACCATCTTTAACTTCAACAGTACCGTCGAAACGACCTTGAGTTGTGTCGTATTTCAACAAGTGTGCAAGCATAACTGGATCTGTAAGGTCGTTGATGCGTGTAACTTCAACACCTTCTACGTTTTGGATACGACGGAAAGCAAGACGACCGATACGACCGAAACCGTTAATACCAACTTTAACTACCATTAGTGATTTCCTCCTTATGAAAATCAAATAAATATAATTTTGAGAGCAAGCTCTCCCTATTGTGAAAAGATTAACTTGAGCGCTTTCAATTCAACCTTTCAACAGTCATATTATATAATTTTTTTCAAAAAATTGCAAATAGAAAAGGCACTTACTTTCATAAGTACCTTAACTTTATAAGTTCTAATTAAGCTTCACCAGAATTTTTCTTGATGATTTCTTCTTGAACTGATTTAGGAACATCTTCATAGTGGTCAAATACCATCATGAATGTACCACGACCTTGAGTTGCAGAACGAAGTGTTGTTGCATAACCGAACATTTCAGCAAGTGGAACATATGCACGAACGATTTGGCTATTACCGTGTGCTTCCATACCATCAACACGTCCACGACGAGCTGTAACGTGACCCATAACATCACCAAGGTTTTCTTCAGGAACAGTGATTGTTACAAGCATCATTGGTTCAAGGATAGTTGGTTGTGCAGTCTTAGCAGCTTCTTTAAGTGCAAGAGATGCAGCAATCTTGAAGGCAGTTTCAGATGAATCGACATCGTGGTATGAACCATCGTAAAGCTTAGCTTTGATGTCAACCATTGGGTATCCAGCAAGGACACCGTTAGCCATAGATTCTTCCAATCCTTTTTCTACTGCAGGGATGAATTCACGTGGAACCACACCACCGACGATAGCATTTTCGAATTCGAAACCTTTACCTTCTTCATTTGGAGTAAATTCAATCCAAACATCACCAAACTGACCTTTACCACCAGATTGACGTTTGAAGAATCCACGTGCTTGTGTTCCAGCACGGAATGTTTCACGGTAAGATACTTGTGGAGCACCAACGTTTGCTTCAACTTTGTGTTCACGTTTCAAACGGTCAACAAGGACATCAAGGTGAAGTTCACCCATACCAGAGATAACTGTTTCACCAGTTTCAGGGTTAGTTTCAACACGGAATGTTGGATCTTCTTCAGCAAGTTTTTGAAGACCGATACCCATCTTATCTTGGTCAGCTTTAGTCTTAGGCTCAACCATCAATTGGATAACTGGTTCTGGAACTTCGATTGACTCAAGAATAACTTTAGCTTTTTCATCAGTCAATGAGTCACCAGTTGTAGTATCTTTCAAACCGATAGCAGCAGCGATATCACCAGCGTATACTTGTTCAATTTCTTGACGGCTGTTAGCGTGCATTTGAAGGATACGTCCGATACGTTCACGTTTACCTTTAGATGTGTTCATTACATATGAACCTGATTGAAGGATACCTGAGTAAACACGGATAAATGTCAAACGACCTACAAATGGGTCAGTCATGATCTTGAAGGCAAGAGCTGCAAATGGCTCATCATCAGATGCTGGACGAGTTTCTTCTTCGTCTGTATCTGGGTTGATACCTTTGATTGCAGGGATATCAAGTGGACTTGGAAGGTAATCGATAACCGCATCAAGCATCAATTGAACACCTTTGTTCTTGAAGGCAGAACCACAAAGAACTGGGAAGAATTCAACGTTGATTGTTGCACGACGGATAGCTGCTTTCAATTCCTCGTTAGTGATTTCTTCACCTTCAAGGTATTTCATCATCAAATCTTCGTCAGTTTCAGCAACTGCTTCGATCAATTTTTCACGGTATTCGTTTGCTTGATCAACGTAATCAGCTGGAATATCTTCTTCAAGAATATCTGTACCAAGGTCATTAGTATAGATTTCAGCTTTCATTTTAATCAAGTCAATGATACCACGGAAATCATCTTCAGCACCGATTGGCAATTGGATTGGGTGTGCGTTTGCTTGAAGACGATCGTGAAGTGTGCTTACTGAGTAAAGGAAGTCTGCACCGATTTTATCCATTTTGTTGGCAAATACGATACGTGGAACACCATACTCAGTTGCTTGACGCCAAACTGTTTCAGTTTGAGGTTCTACACCTGATTGTGAGTCAAGAACGGTTACGGCACCATCCAATACACGGAGTGAACGTTGTACTTCGATTGTGAAGTCCACGTGTCCTGGTGTATCGATGATGTTAACGCGGTGACCATCCCATTGTGCTGTTGTAGCGGCAGATGTGATTGTGATACCACGTTCTTGTTCTTGCTCCATCCAGTCCATTTGTGATGCACCTTCGTGAGTTTCACCGATTTTGTGGATTTTACCAGTGTAGTAAAGGATACGCTCTGTTGTAGTTGTTTTACCGGCATCGACGTGGGCCATGATACCGATATTACGAGTTTTTGCAAGTGAAAATTCGCGTGCCATTAGGTTATTCTCCTATAAATATTTTAGTTTACTTATTTATTATAACATTATTGTCAAAAAACGGATAGGCAGGACCTACCCGTTTTTTCACTAATATTTAACTGGTTTTCAAATGATATGAATGATATTATTTGAATTCAGAGTCAGCCTATTACAAATCCATAATCTTAGCTTATGAATATATGACTGTAATTCAGCTTGAAGCTTATGATTACCAGCGGAAGTGTGCAAAGGCACGGTTTGCTTCAGCCATTTTGTGAGTATCTTCACGTTTCTTAACTGATGCACCAGTGTTGTTTGCAGCATCCATGATTTCTTTTGCAAGACGATCTTTCATAGTGTGTTCACCACGCGCACGTGATGCGTTAACCAACCAACGAAGACCAAGAGTTGTACGACGTTCTGGACGAACTTCAACTGGGACTTGGTAGTTTGAACCACCGACACGACGTGCACGTACTTCAAGTACAGGCATGATGTTGTCCATAGCTGTTTCAAATACTTCAAGAGCATCGTTTCCAGTTGCTTCTTTGATTTGCTCGAAAGCATCGTATACGATTGTTGCAGCAGTACCACGTTTACCGTCAAGCATTACACGGTTGATAAGACGTGTAACGATTTTTGAATTGTACAATGGATCTGCCAATACTTCGCGTTTAGGCGCTCTATTTTTACGACTCATTTTATCTTATCTCCCTTCTTATCCTTTAGGACGTTTAGCACCGTATTTAGAACGGCTTTGTTTACGATCAGCTACACCTGCAGTATCAAGTGCACCACGGACGATGTGGTAACGTACCCCTGGAAGGTCTTTTACACGTCCACCACGGATAAGAACAACGCTGTGTTCTTGGAGGTTGTGTCCGATACCTGGGATGTAAGCAGTAACTTCGATAAGGTTGCTCAAACGTACACGAGCGAATTTACGAAGGGCTGAGTTAGGTTTCTTAGGTGTCATTGTTCCAACACGTGTTGCAACACCACGTTTTTGTGGTGAAGATACGTTAGTTTGAACTTTTTTGTGGCTGTTGTAACCAACGTTCAAAGCTGGTGATTTAGATTTTACAACTTTTGATTGACGTGGTTTACGAACCAATTGGTTAATTGTAGGCATCTACATTCTCCTGTGTTTTTTTATTTTTGGTTGATATGGCACTTGGTGACAGCCCATATCTGTGTGTACTTTTGCAACTTATGTCAGCACGTCTCTGTACACTTTTGAGAGACCAAAAGTAAAAAGTACCGTCTAATATAGTATCATTTTTTGATGATTATTGTCAAGACTTTCTTGTTAAAAAGAAAAATTCCTAATCGTTAAATTAGGAATACTATCGTAGATTACTTATTTGTCAAAAATATTACCGACTTCAACTTCTACCTTCTGTGCTTTTACATCGATGTCAGAAACAGTAAGTAATGATTTATATTCATGGATATCACGATCGCCTTTAGCATTTTCTGCGAATACAGCTACACCTACTAACTCACTATCAAATTCTGAAAGCAAGCTAACCATACCCGTAATGGTACCGCCACCTTTAAGAAAATCATCGACAATAAGGACGCGGCTATTTGGTTTCAAACTACGTTTTGAAAGGAACATTTTTTCAATACGATCACTTGAACCACTAACGTAGTTTACCGATACAGTTGAACCTTCTGTAATTTTCAAGTCACGACGAACAATAACAAATGGAATATTCAAGACATCTGCTACTGCATTTGCTAAAGGAACTCCTTTGGTTGCAACTGTCATAACGGCATCAATTTTTTGTCCCTTAAAGGCACTAGCAATGATACGACCAACATTTTTCAAAATAGACGGTGTACTCAATAAATCAGATAGGTAGAGATAACCACCTGGTAAGATACGATCACTCTCGGAAAGACGCTTACAAAGATCTTCAACCAGACTTCTTGCATCTTCATCAGAAATAGTTGGTGTAAACATAACGCCGCCAGATGCACCCGTTACTGTTTCGATTTCTCCTATTTGACTTTCCTCAAAAGCTTTTTTAATGATAGCAACATCTTCTGAGATTGAAGACTTTGCAGCTTCATAACGCTCTGCAAAGGTGTTGAGGCTTGTCAATTGATAAGGATTATTAATCAGGTAGTTTGAAATAACTACCATGCGCTCACTTCGTTTTAATTTCATATGTTACCTATATTTTCTGTACTTTTTAACTATTATACCATAATACAGCAAAAAACGAACATTTTTACCTAGAATGCTCGCTTAATTTCGATTTTAATCAAATTTTGGCTTGTAGAAGGAACGATTATCCATAGCAAAGAGACGATTTGTCATTTCTCCTGGACCTACTAGGTTAAGGGCTGTCGTCATCATCATCATACTGGCATCAAGATTATCAATCATATGAATAATTTCTGCTTCCATAATACGGGGGCGCACTGGACTACCATACTCTAGTTGTCCGTGGTGGCTGAGAATGACATGACGCAAAACAACGACATCCTCACGCGTATCGTCAATATTGAGCTCCATGAGCACCTTAGTGATTTCTTCATCAATCAAAGCAATATGACCAATCAAGTTTCCACGAACCGTATACTCAGTATTTTCAGGACCAGTAAGTTCAATAACCTTAGCTAAATCATGAAGCATAATTCCGGCAAAGAGTAGACTCTTATTGAGCTCTGGATAAATATCTCCAATGCTGTCCGCTAAGCGAACCATAGTAGCTGTATGATAGGCTAGGCCACTTTCAAAGGCATGATGATTTGTTTTAGCAGCTGGAAAAGTGAAAAACTCTTTATTATACTTGCGATAAAGGGCACGAACAACACGCTGCCAAGTTGCTTCCTCAATCTTGAAAATCATTTGCTCTAGGTATTCGCGTACTTCGGAAGGATTTACTGGTGGTTTCTCTTTGAAATCAGCCGGATCATTTGGCTCACCAAATGTAGGCAAGCGTAAGGTAATTTGGTTTACCTGAGGAGTATTATTATAAACCTCTCGACGGCCCTCCATATGCACTACTTTACCTGCGGTAAATTCTTCGACATTATAAGGCTGAGCATCCCATAGGTTCCCTGAAATCTCACCAGTATCATCCTGGAATGTAAAGGCAATGTAATCCTTTCCTGCTCTTGTCTTACGTACCTCTGCACGCTTAATCAGATAAAAACCTTCAAAATACTCGTCTTTTTTCATTTGATTAATCTTCATGCTTGTCCTCGTTTTCTAATCGTGGTAAATCCAACAAACTTTGTGTCGCACTGTCTTGATAGGTTTCAATTGTATCAAGAGCTCTAACAATTGCCCTACTCCTTGTGTTGAGAAGACTATCGACTGTTTTACTCGCTGTATTCAATTGTTTCTGAGCTTTAGCTAACATATCTCCAAACCTGCTAAATTCTAGTTTGACGTTACCTAAAATCTTACTAATATCATCCGCATTCTTTTGAATATTCAAAGTTCTAAATCCTACAGACAATGAATTCAAGAGTGCTGATAAGGTTGACGGCCCTGCGATAACAATATTCTCCTCGCGACGAAGGGCGTCAAAGAAGGCTGGTTGGCGTACTACCTCAGCATAAAGTCCTTCTGTCGGCAAAAATAATATGCCAAAATTTGTAGTTTCAGGTGGGTTAAGATACTTCTTGTTAATATCCTTTGCAAATCGTTTAATACTAGTCAAAAGTGACTTACGGTGATTCTCAATCTCCTCTTTATTACCAGACTCATAAGCATCTTCCAGACGATAGTAATCTTCCAAAGGAAACTTAGAATCAATGGGAAGGTAGATATATTCATCTTTATGGTTTCCTGGCATTTTGATTGCATATTCAACTCGTTCACTTGAACCTGATACCGTAGGAAATTCTCGCTCGTACTGATTAACAGTCAATATGTCTTCAATAATTTGCCCTAATTGAAGCTCTCCCAAAATACCTCGTGTTTTTGTATTTGAAAGGACCTTGTTAAGACTTCCAACATCCTTGGCTACATTTTTCATTTCCCCCAAGCCCTGGTTAACCGACTCTAATTGTCTTGAAACCGTCTCAAAAGAGGCTTGTAAACGTGTTTGTAAGGTTTGCTCAAGTTTCTCTTCAACTGTCTGACGCATTTGTTCCAGACGTTTCTCATTGGAATCTTGCATATCTTTAACCGCTTTGGTTAAGCTTTGGTTTATTTGCTCAAGGCGTTGGTCGGAGCGGTCTCGATTATCAGACAAATTTTGATGTAAAACCTCTCGGATATCTGTCAACTGTTGGTATAGTTCCATCTGCAATTGGTTCAATTGCTTTGTTGTTTCCAGTTGGTTTGTCTTAGCAAAACTTTCCAATTGAAACGAAACTTGATCTGAAAGATTATCTGCATTTTCTTCCAAACTCTTATTAATCTGTTCTTTTAACTCCATATTCTTCAGGAAAAGAGCAATAAGAATTCCTAAGCTTAATAAAGTTAAAAGTGTAAGTAGATAGATCATACTAACTCCTATCTTTAGTCTGGATGACAATCACATATCCATTTGGCACAAGCACTTGAATCGGACCATCAACGAATTCATTGCTAGAATAGATTTTCTTCTGGAAATAATTCATACTAGTTAATTCGTATTTTGCTCCCAAAATCGTCAGTTCTCCATCACCTTCATGTAAAAAAGAAACATATGTCATTCCGGGTTCTGATAAAACTTTATGACTTCCTTCTGGATAATAAGTAATCTTATTTTGCTTATCTCGCAAACAGATACGCCTCATAAAAGGAGCTAATTCAAGATCGCTGACCAAAAATATATTTGATAACATATGATCAATTCTGCCACCAAAAGCACCGAAAATAGTTACTTCCGCCTCAGGATATAACTGAAATATAATTTTTAGGGCTAACTCTGTATCCGTATCATCCTTTTCAGCTGGAGCAATCATACAATCTTTGGCAGCTGATTGAATCATCTCTAACTCTGACCGAGATACTGAATCAAAGTCTCCGACAGCCAAATCAAGAGGTAAACCTAACTCCAACAAACGTAAGCACGCGCGATCCACCCCAACAAAATAATCAAAATCGGTAGTGAACCACTCTAGCTCACCACCGACAAATAAAGCTATTTTAGGCATCGATAGCATCACGAAGCGTTTGAACTTGCGCTGTCAAATCAGGATTTTTGAAGAGGTAAGAGCCAGCTACAAAAACATTAGCCCCCGCCTTGGCACATGCTGCAATAGTGTTATTATCTACACCACCATCAACTTCAATATCGAATGAATAACCACCTTTTTCACGAAGCTCCACAACACGCTCTACTTTAGACATCATTTCTGGAATGAACGCCTGACCACCAAAACCTGGATTTACAGTCATGATAAGTACTTGATCCACTAAATCAAGTACAGGAATAAGTGCCTCAACTGGGGTTCCAGGATTAATCACAACACCTGCTTTCATACCAGCAGCTTTGATTTTCTGGAGGGCACCATGGATATGCTTAGTGGCTTCAACATGAATGGTCATGATATCTGCACCAGCTTGTGCATAGGCATCCACATAACGCTCAGGATTAACAACCATAAGGTGGCAGTCAAAAACTAACTTGCTGTGTTTACGCATGCTAGCAACCACATCTGCTCCCCAACTGATATTAGGAACAAATTGACCATCCATAATATCAATGTGAACATATTCCGCACCTGATGCATCAATACGAGCTAGTTCTGAAGCAAAATTAGCGTAATCAGCAGCTAGGATAGAAGGAGCAATTTTATATGACATGAGAGACCTACTTTCTTTTTACAGTTTTTTTATATGTTTCACGACGATTTTCAATTTCACTTAAGAATTGAAGGTAATTATCATAACGGACTTGCCAGATCTGGCCATTTTCAACCTCATCCTTAACAGCACAAGAAGGCTCATGGGTATGAGTACAAGAACGGAATTTACAGCCATGACTAGCTTGACGGATTTCCGGAAAAGCTTCACTCAAGTCCTCTGCATTATCCACTTCATAATCTAGCGAAGAGAATCCTGGTGTATCAGCAATCTTCCCACCATGAACGTCATAAAGACTTACAGCCCTTGTAGTATGACGTCCACGACCTAGACTGTCTGAAATCTCACCTGTTTCTAAATGTAACTGTGGGGCAATACGGTTCAACAAGGTTGATTTTCCAACACCTGTCTGTCCCATAAAGACTGTTATTTTATCAGTCAAGAGCGGCAATAGGTCTTCCAAACTGAAGATAAAATCAAAACCAATTTTTTGATACTGTTTTTGAATAGCTTTCATTTCTGAATCATCTTCAACCAAGTCCATCTTAGAAATATAGATTACAGGCTTTATATTTTTATGCTCTAGTAAAACCAAAAAACGGTCCAAAAGATTACTGTTAAAATCCGGTTCCTTGGCAGACATAATAACCACAGCCTGATCTATATTGACAATGGGTGGACGCACTAAACTATTGATTCGTTGACCAATTTTTAGGATATAACCTTCTGAATTTTCCTCTGCTGAAAATTCAACAAAATCTCCAACATAAGGTGTTTGTCCTTTTTTTCTAAAATTTCCTCGTGCACGCGTTTGGTATACAACACCATCATGCTCTACATAATAGAAACCTGCCAGTGCTTTGATAATTCTTCCTTGCAAGTGAACTCCTCATTCGTTTAATAGCCCTATTATATCACAAATTAGAAAGCTTTTCTGGAACAAAAAAAACTGATCTTCCATTTCCCATGGACCTCCTTGCATTTTCAATAAATTGCAGTATAATAGGCATATCATCTGCGGAGGTGGTGGAATGGCAGACACGCATGCTTCAGGCGCATGTGCTTTTTCAAGCGTGAGGGTTCAAATCCCTTTCTCCGCATAGCTAAAAATCCCACTGAGATTCAGTGGGATTTTTGAATTATAGGCCTGCTTCTCTCAAAGCATCTGATAAGTGTGCAAAATCAGAAATAGATAAAGCCTCTCCACGAATAGAAGGTTTTATATCTGCAATTTCCAAAGCCTGCTCAAGTTTGGCTCTCACTTCTTCAGATTTACCAAAATGATTTGTTAAATTATTCCACAATGTCTTACGACGATGGACAAAGCTAGCCTTAGCCACTCGGAAAAGGAAATCCTCATCTTTAACTTCAACCAACGGTTGTTCACGACGCGTCATCTTCAAAATGGCTGAGTCAACATTAGGGGCTGGTACAAAGACTGTGCGAGGAACAATGAATGCCACTTTAGCGGTCATGTAATACTGAACGGCAATTGATAGAGAACCATAAGCCTTACTATTAGGCTCTGCAGAAATGCGGTCAGCGACTTCTTTTTGCATCATAACGACAAATTCTGCAAAAGGAATCTTACTCTCAATCAAATGCATCAAGATTGGCGTCGTAATATAATATGGCAAATTGGCTACGACCTTAATTGGTAGTTCTGGATTTTTAAATTCTTTTACTCGTGTCTGTAAATCCGCCTTGAGAACATCTTCGTTAATCACGTTAACATTATCATGATCACGTAATGTATCCTCTAAAATTGGAACCAAGCGATCATCAATTTCAAATGCCATAACTTCCGCAGCATTTTCAGCCAAGAATTCTGTTAATGCTCCGATACCAGGTCCAATTTCGATCACATTGACATTTTTATCAATCTCTGCCGTATCAACAATTTTTTGTAAAACATTTGTATCTGTTAAGAAGTTCTGTCCGAAAGACTTCTTAAAGGTAAAGCCATGGCGTTCAAGGACAGCCTTGGTCACGCTATAATCTGCAATTCTCATTTATTCTCTTTTCTTATTAATTTCACGATTTTTATATTTGGACACAAAACAAGTCCAGGTCCTTAATTATCCCAACCTCTATAATAAGCTACTTAATAGCGATTTGATTTTAAGATTACTGGTAGTCTAGTAATTTGACATAGCCTCTTCCAGCTCCTCTAGAGTAATTCCAAACAATTCCAAACGTTTTAGAAGCTGCTTTCCATTGCAATAACCAATACGAAGCGCCTCGCCCAAATATTCTCGACGCTTTCGACTATCTACTCCCATTAGTAGTCCTAACTTCATAAGATTTGATTTACTAATATCAAACTGATTATCATCATCGTAACTACCTAGAACTCCAGATAAGGCCTTTTGAAAATCCTCAAAACTCGCATGCTCAACACCCAATGAACGACCTTTAGTCTTAGACTTTGGTGTTGCTTCCCCACGGTTTAAAAAAGCATGCTTTGCTGTCGGAACAGCTTCCATGATGATTTTACGGATACGTTCACCATTATAGTCTGGATCAGTAAAAACAATCACTCCGCGTAAGTCATTAAGCTTATTGATACGCTCTAAGTCGTCTTCATTGATAGCAGAGCCTCTAGTCTCATAGGTATCCACCTCATAAAAGCGTCTCAAATTTGCCGTATCATCCTTACCTTCTACCACGATGACTTCTTGAATTTTTATTTTATTCATCCAGCCCAAAAATCCTCATCGCATTATCATAGGTAGCCCTAGCAACCTCTTCACTTGTTAAACCACGAAGCTCAGCAATCTTGTCTACTACGTAACGTGTATAGCCTGTACGATTCTCTCGACCACGTTTGGGAACGGGTGCCAAATACGGTGCATCCGTTTCAACCAGAATCTTATCTAAAGGTAACTTCTGAGCAGCTTCTTGGACATCCAAAGCCTTCTTAAAAGTTACAACACCTGAAAATGAAATCATCATCCCAAGATCAACAAATTTTTGAGCCATTTCTAAGGATCCTGAGTATGAGTGCATAATCCCTCCACGAGGACCAACACCAACTTCTTTAATAACAGCGTAAGTATCCTCAAGTGCATCACGTGTATGGACAACAAAAGGTAAATTGTGTTCCTTTGACAAAGCTATTTGACGCTTGAAGACATCAATTTGAATCTCTTTAGGATCTTCCATCCAGTAATAATCCAAACCGATCTCCCCAAGTGCCACTACTTTCGGATTATCCAATTGTGATACAATCATATCCTCAATTTCCTGAGAATAGGACCCTGCTTCCGTAGGATGCCATCCAATAGTACTATATAGTTGATCATACTTCTCTGATAGTGCTAAAGATTTATCAATTGTTGGCTTATCAAAACCAACAATATTCATTTTAATAACACCTAGTTCAGCTGCAAAATCTATTTCTTCTTGTTCTTTTCCTGCAAAATTATCCACATTAAGATGGGTATGCGTATCAAAAATTTCAATCATAGGTCTATTATAACAAAAACGAGCGAGCATAGCTCACTCACCTTTTCATTTTATTAAACAAAGAGTCGCATATATTCAATCTTTGTACAACGATTCATTACAATATTCTGTCTATTCGCTTGACGAAGAATAGTCTCAGCCTCCTCATTCTCAAGACCAATTTGACTCCAAAAAACTTTTGCATTCGTTTCAAGAAAATCATAAGCAACATCTGGTAAAAACTCACTTCGTCTAAATACATCAACAATATCAATCGAAAATGGGATATCTTTAAGATAAGCATAAACATGCTCTCCAAGAAGCTCCTGGCCTTCTAGTTTGGGATTTACTGGTATGATACGATAACCAGCAGCTTGTAGAAAATGAGCAACCTGATAAGATGCTGCCTCCTTACGATGAGATAAACCAACAATTGCAATCGTCTTTGCTGATTTTAAATAAGATTCTATAACCTCAGCACTAGGATTTTGAAATGAATAAGACATAAGACTCTCCTCGTCGTTCGAATAAATTAAAAATAAAAATCCCTAAACGGGACTGTGAAGATTAGTTAGCTAAGCTCTGCAACGATAGCTTTAATTTGTTCTTTTGTATGTACACCTGCAACTTGCTTAACAACCTCACCATCTTTTTTGAAGAGTAAAGTTGGAATAGACATAATTCCAAACTTCTGAGCTGTTTCTGGGTTCTCATCAACATCAATTTTAACAATCTTAAGTTCATCCTCTGAAATCTCTTCAGAAAGTTGCTCAAGAATTGGTGCTTGCATCAAGCAAGGCCCACACCAAGTTGCCCAAAAATCAATCAAAACGAGTCCTTCAGCTGTTTCTTGTTCAAATGTAGCATCTGTTACTACTTGTGTCATATATTCATCCTCCTAGACATTATAAAACTTTTGTAGACCTATTCTATATGATTCTAAAGGCCATTGCAAGAATTTGATACATACATAAAAAATTCTTATCAAATATTAGTCATTGCCTATCATAGACATCACTTGCTCACAGCCTATCTTGGGAGTATAATAATAAAAAAACTATAAAAATAGAAATGAGTAAATATGGATAAAGATGCAATGATTACCTATCTCATAGGTGAACTCAAAAAAGAAAATCTAGAATTACATGATTTGATTATCCCAGAAGAACTCGAAGAAAAGCAAAAGCTTCTCAGAGCGCTCTTTAATACACGTAAACCAATGGCGGCATCAACACAATTCTTGACAATACAAGACCTTTACCTACAAGTTAGGAAAGGGGAACGTGGATTTGTACAACTCAGTTCACTCCAGCCTATCCCTCAAGATGATCGAATCTACCTCTGGAAGGGTGATATTACAAGACTCGAAGTAGATGCAATCGTAAATGCAGCTAATAAAACCTTACTAGGATGTATGAAACCACTTCATGATTGTGTAGATAATGCTATTCATACATATGCAGGTGTTCAGTTACGCCAAGCTTGTTTCGAACTCATCTTAGAACAAGGATATGAAGAACCCGTTGGTATGGCTAAAATCACTCCAGCTTACAACCTTCCTTCTGCTTTTGTCATTCATACTGTAGGTCCGAAAATAGTAGACCAACCGACACAAATTGATGAGGATCTTTTAGCAAAAAGCTATCTCTCAGTATTAGCACTAGCCGAGAAAAATAACATTGAATCAATAGCTATTCCATGTCTATCAACTGGAGATTTCAATTTTCCAAAACAAAAAGCTGCCAAAATCGCCATTCAAACAGTCAAAACCTTTATTGATGAATCAAGTATAATAAAAAAAGTTATATTTAACGTGTTTGATGATGAAAATTTAACAATTTATCAAAAACTCCTTGCTGAATAAAAAAAGAAGAAAATCAAAATGATTTTCTTCTTTTTTATTGCATAACTGAATGCTCTTTTAAAAGATTAAAAAATGAGGGATAATCTCTTTTAAGATTAACAAAACCACCATCCTTAGACAAGAAACTATGTTCAGAAGCAGCTGTACAAACAAGAACACCATTCTGATTTACCATATGGTATACAAAAGAAAGTTTAGCAGATTTAACACTTTTAACATTAATCTCAATAGAAATCTCATCTGCAAAAGTAGAAGTAGCTTTATAGTCACAGGAAATTGAAGTAACAGGAGAGATAATTCCCTCCTCTTCAATTTTTTCATAAGGCCAACCTATCTCTCTTAGAAAAAAAGTTCTAGCCTCTTCCATCCATCGTACATAATTAGAATGATGAGTAATACCCATTCGATCTGTTTCATAATACTGGACCTCGTGTTTACAGATAAACATAAGAACCTCCAAGAAGATTAAGAAATAAAATCTAGAATGTCATCCTCAGAAAGAGAAGAGTCGCAAACAACCTTAGCAGTTCCATTTTCTGAAACAAATAGGGCTGGAACGGTAGCAATACCATATCTTTTACGCAAAGCTTGGATATCTTCAAGTTCTTCACTATTTTCACTATTAATATAGAAAATAGTAAGATTTGAATTACAAGCAACATTTGATAATTTAGGTTCAAAAAGTTGACAATATGGACAAGAAGGACGGCCAATAAATAAAATAAACTTATCTGTAGAAGAAATTTTATCTTTAGCAGTAGAAATCGAAATAGGTGTAAACTCTGATGCAAAATTCGACATAATAATACCTCTCAATTAAAATATAACCATATCATATCTGAAATTTAGAGTTTTAACAAGTAAATAACTTTACAAAAAAAGCTAGACCTACGTCCAGCAATGAAATCTATACTCCGCCAGT
>NZ_KV817309.1:0-1562 GCF_001814615.1 Streptococcus sp. HMSC078H12
AGACCTTTGAGAACTGAATAAGAAACCAAGTGCAGGGTTATGATAGAAGAATTATAACCTGTCAATTTACAAGAATAAATCGTCAGACGACGGTAATGAGTTAACGCTCGAACAATTATTAAAGATTTTAATGAGAGTTTGATCCTGGCTCAGGACGAACGCTGGCGGCGTGCCTAATACATGCAAGTAGAACGCTGAAGAGAGGAGCTTGCTCTTCTTGGATGAGTTGCGAACGGGTGAGTAACGCGTAGGTAACCTGCCTTGTAGCGGGGGATAACTATTGGAAACGATAGCTAATACCGCATAACAATGGATGACACATGTCATTTATTTGAAAGGGGCAATTGCTCCACTACAAGATGGACCTGCGTTGTATTAGCTAGTAGGTGAGGTAACGGCTCACCTAGGCGACGATACATAGCCGACCTGAGAGGGTGATCGGCCACACTGGGACTGAGACACGGCCCAGACTCCTACGGGAGGCAGCAGTAGGGAATCTTCGGCAATGGGGGCAACCCTGACCGAGCAACGCCGCGTGAGTGAAGAAGGTTTTCGGATCGTAAAGCTCTGTTGTAAGTCAAGAACGAGTGTGAGAGTGGAAAGTTCACACTGTGACGGTAGCTTACCAGAAAGGGACGGCTAACTACGTGCCAGCAGCCGCGGTAATACGTAGGTCCCGAGCGTTGTCCGGATTTATTGGGCGTAAAGCGAGCGCAGGCGGTTTGATAAGTCTGAAGTTAAAGGCTGTGGCTCAACCATAGTTCGCTTTGGAAACTGTCAAACTTGAGTGCAGAAGGGGAGAGTGGAATTCCATGTGTAGCGGTGAAATGCGTAGATATATGGAGGAACACCGGTGGCGAAAGCGGCTCTCTGGTCTGTAACTGACGCTGAGGCTCGAAAGCGTGGGGAGCGAACAGGATTAGATACCCTGGTAGTCCACGCCGTAAACGATGAGTGCTAGGTGTTGGATCCTTTCCGGGATTCAGTGCCGCAGCTAACGCATTAAGCACTCCGCCTGGGGAGTACGACCGCAAGGTTGAAACTCAAAGGAATTGACGGGGGCCCGCACAAGCGGTGGAGCATGTGGTTTAATTCGAAGCAACGCGAAGAACCTTACCAGGTCTTGACATCCCGATGCTATTTCTAGAGATAGAAAGTTACTTCGGTACATCGGTGACAGGTGGTGCATGGTTGTCGTCAGCTCGTGTCGTGAGATGTTGGGTTAAGTCCCGCAACGAGCGCAACCCCTATTGTTAGTTGCCATCATTCAGTTGGGCACTCTAGCGAGACTGCCGGTAATAAACCGGAGGAAGGTGGGGATGACGTCAAATCATCATGCCCCTTATGACCTGGGCTACACACGTGCTACAATGGTTGGTACAACGAGTTGCGAGTCGGTGACGGCAAGCTAATCTCTTAAAGCCAATCTCAGTTCGGATTGTAGGCTGCAACTCGCCTACATGAAGTCGGAATCGCTAGTAATCGCGGATCAGCACGCCGCGGTGAATACGTTCCCGGGCCTTGTACACACCGCCCGTCACACCACGAGAGTTTGTAACACC
>NZ_KV817310.1:0-74258 GCF_001814615.1 Streptococcus sp. HMSC078H12
ACTGGCGGAGTATAGATTTCATTGCTGGACGTTGGTCTAGCTTTTTTTGTTTTTATCACCTTTTATAGTGACATATATGTCGCTATTTTATTTCTTATTTATCTCTTATAATAGGTCTCGTAATTAATTTAATTACAAAAATTATATCTATTAATAGGAGGTTGAATGGAACAAGAAGTTTTTGTTCACGCATATGAGGTTGTTAGGCCGATTGTACTTAAGGCTAGTCGACAATATTTCATCCAACTTTGGGACCAAGCTGATATGGAGCAAGAAGCTATGATGACGCTTTATCAGCTTTTAGAAAAGTTTCCTGAATTAAAGTCTGATGATGATAAGTTACGGCGTTATTTTAAAACGAAATTTAGGAATAGACTTAATGATGAGGTTAGAAGGCAGGAGTCTGTAAAACGACAAGCCAATAGACAATGTTATATTGAAATTTCAGATATTGCTTTTTGTCTTCCGAATAAAGAGTTAGATGCTGTTGATAGGCTTGTTTATGATGAGCAGCTTAATGCTTTCCGTAATCAGTTGTCTTCGGAAGATGCTACTAAGTTAGACCGTTTGCTAGCTGGGGAGTGTTTTAGAGGTCGAAAAAAGATGATTCGAGAGTTAAAATTTTGGATGGTTGATTTTGATCCTTACAATGAAGATGATTAATCCTTAATATAGAACCTTGACTGGCAATATTGTTTAATATGAATAAAAAACACTTCGAAAGTAGATTCATCTTATCTATCTTTTGAAGTGTTTTTAATGTAATGAATTTATTTTACTGCTATAGGGTTTCCAATAAATCTTGGAAGTTCAATATTTTCTTTGATTAGAGCTTCTTGGTAAAGTTTTAAGAAGTCTGCATAGATATGAGTTTGTTGTCCATTTTTTGTAAAGATATCAATACGAAATACCAGTTGTCCAGAAGGAGTTGTGCTTAATCCAATGATATTTGGTGCTCCACAGATTTGAGGATAGTTTTCAATGTTTTCTTGATTTACTTCTTGGATGATGCTTGTCACCTTATTGATATCGGTTGACGGATAGACTGGGATATCAATTTGAGCTCTCATGTCTCCTCGAGATTTGTTGGATACAATTGTGATATTTCTGTTAGGTATAAAATGAAGAGTACCATCAAATCCTCGAATTTGAGTAGTGCGAATACCTACGGTTGAAACAAGGCCTGTAACGGGTCCTACTTCAACTGAGTCGCCGACTTCAAACTGGTTTTCTAACAAGATGAAAAAACCATTAACGACATCTGATAGGAAGCCTTGAGCTCCTAGACCAAGAGCAACTCCAGCAAGTCCTGCACCAGCAAGGAGGCTAGATACTGGAACCCCAAGGATACTAAGAAGCCAGTAAACAAGGAAAAAGTATAGCACGTAGTTCATGCAATTGTGTAGTAAACGTTCAATGGTTTTTTGTCGAGCAGGTGTTTGAATTGTCCAAGCTAGAGAGCGTCCGACTGTATGTTTAAAAAGGAAGTTGATAATCTTCTTACTAAGAAGAAAGATGATGAGAAGAATGAGGAGCTTAATCCCTTTTGTAATGAGTACCATTAGGGTCTCTTCAAAATTAAATTGTTGGATGTATCTTTGTAAAATATTCATAGCTTTAGTTTATCAAAAATTTGAAAAAGTAGCAGTTCCTAACGATTTTCTTGTGATTAAATTGGAGAAAAAAACTTTTAAAAGGCTTTGAAATATGGTAAACTAAACTGTATCTATAAAAAATTTTAAGGAGAATGACTACATGTCTGTATCATTTGAAAACACAGCCACTAACCGTGGTGTGGTGACATTCACTATCGGTCAAGATAAAATTCAACCAGCTTTGGATCAAGCGTTTAACAAGGTTAAAAAGAATTTGAACGCTCCAGGCTTCCGTAAAGGACACATGCCTCGTGCCGTATTTAACCAAAAATTTGGTGAAGAAGCTCTTTACGATGATGCTTTGAATGCAATTCTTCCAGCAGCTTATGAAGCAGCGATTGCTGAACTTGGTCTTGATGTTGTTGCACAACCAAAAATTGATGTAAAATCAATTGAAAAAGGTCAAGATTGGACACTTACTGCAGAAGTTGTTACAAAACCTGAAGTAAAACTTGGTGCATATAAAGATCTTGAAGTTTCAGTTGAAGCTTCTAAAGAAGTTACTGATGAAGAAGTTGATGCTAAGCTTGAAAACGAACGCAAAAACTTGGCTGAATTGGTCGTTAAAGAAGGTGCAGCTGAAAATGGCGACACTGTTGTTATCGACTTTGTTGGTTCAGTAGATGGTGTTGAATTCGACGGTGGTAAAGGTGAAAACCACTCTCTTGAACTTGGTTCAGGTCAATTTATCCCAGGATTCGAAGACCAATTGGTTGGAGCAAAAGCTGGTGATGAAGTAGAAGTTAAAGTAACTTTCCCAGAAGACTATCAAGCTACTGATCTTGCAGGTAAAGCTGCTGTATTTGTTACTAAAGTTAACGAAGTTAAAGCTAAAGAAGTTCCTGCTCTTGATGATGAGTTGGCTAAAGATCTTGACGATGAAGTTGAAACTCTTGATGAGTTGAAAGCTAAATACCGTAAAGAACTTGAAGCAGCTAAAGAAATCGCATATGATGACGCTGTTGAAGGTGCTGCACTTGATTTGGCTGTTGAAAACGCTGAAATCGTTGAATTGCCAGCAGAAATGGTTGAAGACGAAGTTCACCGTGCTATGAACGAATTCATGGGTAACATGCAACGTCAAGGTATCTCTCCTGAAATGTACTTCCAAATCACTGGTACAACTCAAGAAGATCTTCACAAACAATATGAAGCTGACGCTGACAAACGTGTGAAAACTAACCTTGTTATCGAAGCTGTTGCTGCTGCTGAAGGATTCGACGCTACAGAAGAAGAAATCCAAAAAGAAATCAATGATCTTGCAGCTGAGTACAACATGGAAGTATCACAAGTTTCTGCACTTCTTTCACCTGAAATGCTTAAACACGATATCACTATGAAGAAAGCTGTTGAAGTTATCACAAGCACAGCAAAAGTTAAATAATATGACTAAAATCAAGTTTCTGTTGAGACTTGATTTTTTCTTCTATAAATGCTTTGACTATTGACTCTTTTTAGCGTAAAATAAAAGGTAGCGAAAAATTGATTGCTGAGCTATTTCTGATAGAAACTAGCTTGAGTAAGAATGAAGGAGAACCACTTTGGAACTAGACGTATTTGCTGGACAAGAAAAAAGTGAATTATCAATGATTGAAGTGGCCCGTGCTATCTTAGAAACACGTGGTCGTGATAATGAAATGTATTTCAATGATTTGGTCAATGAAATTCAAAATTACTTAGAAAAATCGGATGCTGATATCCGCAATGCTTTGCCATTCTTTTATTCAGATTTGAATACGGATGGAAGTTTCATTCCACTAGGTGATAACAAATGGGGCTTGCGTTCATGGTATGCAATTGATGAAATCGATGAAGAGGTCATCACATTGGAAGATACTGATGAAAATGCACCAAAACGTAAGAACAAGAAAGTTAATGCCTTCATGGATGGTGATGAAGATGCCATCGATTATAATGACGATGATCCAGAAGACGAAAACTTCACACCTGATTCTGATAGTCTTGAATATGACGACGATAGCGAAGATGATGAGAAAGCCGAAGTGGAATCTTATGACTCTGAGTTGAATGAAATTATTCCAGATGATGATTTGGATGATGTTGAGTTGTCAGAAGAAGATGATGACGATGACTATGAGGATGAGTCAAGCGACTAAGTTTTCATTGACAAATGGTCTTGGATAGTTTAGACTATTTATCGGGCACCTCTTTTGAAGAGGTCATGATTAAGGCTCCCAGAGTGAAACTCTTGGGGGTCATTTTTGTTTTTAGTCATTTACTGGACTTGTCTAAGGTGAGGTACTTTGTACCGCTCCCATCAGGTACTAGGAAAGGGCTGTCGTGATTATCTGAGTGGGTAATCAATCTACTATCTGTAGTTGTTTTGAATTATATTATAAGGAGTTAACATGACAAAATATATTTTCGTCACTGGTGGTGTGGTATCTTCAATTGGTAAAGGGATTGTAGCTGCAAGTCTTGGACGTTTGCTTAAGAACCGTGGTCTTAAGGTTACGATTCAAAAATTCGATCCTTACATCAATATTGACCCAGGGACAATGAGTCCTTACCAACACGGTGAAGTTTATGTTACTGATGATGGTGCTGAAACTGACCTTGACCTTGGTCACTACGAACGTTTTATTGATATCAATCTTAATAAATACTCTAACGTGACTACTGGTAAGATTTATAGCGAAGTTTTGCGTAAGGAACGTAAAGGGGAGTATCTTGGTGCGACTGTTCAGGTGATTCCGCATATCACAGATGCTTTGAAAGACAAGATTAAGCGTGCAGCGACAACGACTGATTCAGATGTCATTATCACTGAAGTTGGTGGTACGGTTGGGGATATTGAAAGTCTCCCATTCCTTGAAGCACTTCGTCAAATGAAGGCTGATGTTGGTTCTGAGAACGTTATGTATATCCACACAACGCTTCTTCCTTATTTGAAGGCTGCTGGTGAAATGAAGACAAAACCAACGCAACACTCTGTTAAGGAATTGCGTGGTTTGGGTATCCAACCAAATATGTTGGTTATTCGTACAGAACAACCTGCTGGTCAAGGAATCAAGAATAAATTGGCTCAGTTCTGTGATGTTGCACCTGAGGCTGTTATCGAATCACTCGACGTGGAACATATCTATCAAGTGCCACTTAATATGCAGGCTCAAGGTATGGATCAAATCGTTTGTGATCATTTGAAACTGGATGCTCCAGCAGCAGATATGACAGAATGGTCTGCTATGGTTGATAAGGTGCTTAATCTTGAGAAAACAACTAAGATTGCCCTTGTTGGTAAGTATGTGGAGCTTCACGATGCCTACTTGTCAGTGGTTGAGGCACTTAAACACTCTGGTTTGGCAAATGATACTGCCATTGATATTGACTGGGTCAATGCTAATGATTTGACCGCTGAAAATGTTGCCTCTCGTTTGGCTGATGCTGATGGTATCATCGTGCCTGGTGGTTTCGGTCAACGTGGTACTGAAGGTAAGATTCAAGCTATTCGTTATGCACGTGAAAATGATGTGCCAATGTTGGGTGTCTGTCTTGGTATGCAATTGACATGTATTGAATTTGCTCGTCATGTCCTTCACTTGGATGGCGCTAATTCAGCTGAGCTTGATCCAAACACAAAATATCCAATTATCGATATTATGCGTGATCAAATTGACATTGAAGATATGGGTGGTACTCTTCGTCTCGGTCTTTACCCATGTAAGTTGAAACCAGGTTCTAAGGCTGCTGCCGCTTATGGCAACCAAGAAGTTGTTCAACGTCGTCACCGTCACCGTTATGAATTTAATACTAAGTTCCGTGAACAGTTTGAGGCTGAGGGCTTTGTATTCTCAGGTGTGTCACCAGATAATCGTTTGATGGAAGTTGTAGAACTCCCAGACAAGAAATTCTTTGTGGCAGCACAATACCACCCAGAATACCATAGCCGTCCAAACCATGCTGAAGAACTTTATAATGCCTTTGTAACAGCAGCGGTTGAAAATGCTAAATAATTATCTAAGACAGAGTGGGGGAGCCTACTCTGTTTTTTATTGTCTCCTTTTATGCTAAAATAAAGGGAATAATAAGAAAGAACGAGGAAAACAAATGGCTAAATTTGGCTTTTTGTCAGTATTGGAAGAAGAATTGGATAAGCATCTAGACTATGATTTTGCGATGGACTGGGATAAAAAAAATCATGCTGTGGAAGTAACCTTTATCCTAGAAGCGCAAAACAGTGGCAATGTGGAGACTATTGATGATAAGGGTGAAGTGTCTGATGAAGATGTTATTTTTGAAGATTACGTGCTCTTTTACAATCCAGCAAAATCACGTTTTGATGAAGAGGACTACCTAGCGACAATCCCATATGAACCTAAGAAAGGTCTATCTCGTGAGTTTTTGGCCTATTTTGCGGAGACTTTGAATGAGGTGGCGACAGAAGGATTGAGTGACTTGATGGATTTTCTATCTGATGATGGACCTGAGGAATTTGGTTTGGTTTGGGACAAAGAAGCTTTCGAAAAAGGGAAAGATCAACTTGAAGAGAAGGAATTTTTTGCTTATCCGAGGTATTAAAGGGAGCGAAAAGGGATGGATGCTTATTTAAAAGATCAGTTTGATTTTACAGGTGTTAAGGCTGCCTTACTCGTAGAGCAAAGTATTTTGGTAATTCTCAGAGATAATAAACCAGATATTCCTTGGCCAAATACATGGGAATTGCCAGGTGGTGGAAGAGAAGGTCAAGAAACGCCTCTTGAATGTCTTCAACGTGAGGTCTGGGAGGAGCTGGGCTTGACTTTGACAGAGGAATCGATTATTTGGTCGAAAATCTATCCTAGTATGTTGGATAAAGATAGGTCAGCTGTCTTTGTGGTTGGCCGAATTAGCCAAGAGCAGTATCGTGAGATTCGTTTTGGTGACGAGGGGCAGGAATTTAAACTAATGCCTGTAGAGGATTTTATAAAAGCAGAAGGTGTCATTCCCCAGTTGCAGGAACGCTTTAAAGACTATTTATCAGAAAAGGAAGAAAATAATATATGGACAAATGGCAAGAACTAACGATTGAGGTTAATCGTGAGGTCGAAGAGGCGGCTTCTAATATTTTAATTGAATCTGGTAGTCAAGGTGTGGCTATTGATGATAGTGCAGATTATTTGGAAAATGCGGACCGTTTTGGTGAGCTTTATCCTGAGGTTGAACAGGTTGAGACGGTTAAAATTACGGCTTATTATCCGGAGTCAGCAGATATCGAGGCTATTACTAAGCAGGTTAATGAGCGTTTGGCTGAGTTGACAGATTTTGGTCTTGAAACTGGAGATATTCACTTGGCTACTCAAGAATTGGTTGAAGAAGACTGGGCTGAGAATTGGAAGAAGTACTATGAACCAGCTCGTATTACCCACGATTTGACTATCGTACCATCATGGACGGATTATGAGGCATCAGTAGGTGAGAAGCTTATCAAGCTAGACCCTGGCATGGCCTTTGGGACAGGAACACACCCGACAACTAAGATGAGTCTTTTTGCACTCGAACAGGTGCTTCGTGGTGGCGAGACGGTGATTGATGTGGGAACTGGTTCGGGTGTCCTCTCGATTGCTAGCTCTCTTCTTGGAGCTAAGGAAATCTATGCCTATGACCTTGACGATGTGGCGGTTCGAGTGGCACAGGAAAACATTGATATGAATCCTGGCATGGAAAATATCCACGTTGCTGCAGGTGACCTTTTGAAGGGTGTAACTCAAGAAGCTGATGTTATCGTGGCTAATATTTTGGCGGATATTCTCATCCATCTGACGGAAGATGCCTACCGTTTGGTTAAGGATGAAGGTTATTTGATTATGTCAGGGATTATCTCTGAAAAATGGGATATGGTGCGTGAATCGGCTGAGAAAGCTGGTTTCTTCCTAGAAACTCACATGGTTCAGGGAGAGTGGAATGCTTGTGTCTTCAAGAAGACAGATGATATTTCAGGTGTGATTGGAGGCTAAATGCAACAGTATTTTATAAAAGGGCAGGTTGAAAATCCAGTAATCATAAAAGACAAGGATACTGTGAAGCATATGTTTAACGTTATGCGTTTAACAGAGGATGATCAGGTTGTCTTGGTTTTTGAAGACGGTATCAAGCGTCTTGCGCGTGTGACTGACCGTGAGAATCATATCTTTGAAGTGATTGAAGACTTAAATGATAATGTTGAGATGCCTGTATCTGTAACCATTGCCTCTGGCTTTCCCAAGGGAGATAAGCTGGATCTGGTGACACAAAAGGCAACAGAGCTTGGAGCTCAGGCTATCTGGGCCTTCCCTGCCGACTGGTCTGTGGTCAAGTGGGATGGTAAGAAGCTTGCCAAGAAAGAAGATAAACTTGCCAAGATTGCTCTAGGAGCTGCAGAACAATCCAAGCGTAATCGTGTTCCAGAAGTTAGATTGTTCGAGAAGAAGGGAGAATTTCTATCAGAATTAGATAATTTTGATAAGATTTTTATCGCCTATGAGGAAACAGCCAAAGCAGGCGAGTTGGCTACTCTAGCTCGTGAGTTGGCTAAGGTAGAGAGTGGTCAGAAAATTCTCTTTATCTTTGGACCAGAAGGTGGTATTTCTCCGTCTGAGATTGATGCATTTGAAGAAGCTGGTGGCCTTAAAATTGGCCTTGGACCGCGTATTATGCGGACGGAAACGGCTCCTCTCTACGCTTTGAGTAGTGTCAGTTATGCCCTAGAATTGAATAAATAAGAGAAAGTTGGCCTTGTTCCAACTTTTTCTGTATTTGACACTTTTAAGCTAAGATTGCATCTTGCCATTGGTTTTGTATGACAAATCGAGTAATTCTAAAAAAGTTGATAATCTTATTTAGTTTTAATATAATTGTATTATCTTTATAAAAGGGGAAGATTTTTAATGAAAACGAATCGTTATGTGACTCAATCCGCTGTGGTTTTGGGCCTTTTTGCTCTCTTGACTGTGCCACAAGTCGTAGGGCAAGCTGATGAAGCAACGGCACCTGTATCAACTACTTCTACCGAAACCGTGGCAGATAGTGGTGCATCAGTAGTATCAGGACAAGGAACTTCTGGGACAGCTGTTCAAGGAGGAACAGAGACTGTCTCTGCTACACCAACAACAGTAGCGACAAATGCGTCTGCAGAGCCATCAGCTAATACCTCAACGACCCAAGCAAGTCAAGAAGCCAGTGCTGTTTTGACGAATGCCAATCAGGTGACACCAGCAGTGCCAGTACAGGCCGAAACTGTAACAGAGCCTGCTCATGAGGGGCAGACCGTTGATATGCAGATTTTGTCAACAACAGACCTTCATACCAACTTGGTTAACTATGATTATTATCAAGATAAGCCGTCTCAAACAGTTGGTTTGTCTAAAACTGCTGTCCTTATCAAAAAAGCCCGTGAAACTAATCCAAATACAGTCTTAGTGGACAGTGGGGATACGATTCAGGGAACTCCTTTTGGGACTTATAAGGCTTTGATTGATCCTGTTGCCCAAGGTGAGACTCACCCTATGTATAAGGCTTTTGAGATGCTTGGTTATGATGCCGAAACGCTTGGAAACCACGAGTTTAACTATGGTCTAGAATTTTTGGATCGTATGGTTAAGGCTGCTAAGATTAACATTATCAATGCTAATGTGCGTAATGCTCAGACCGGTGATTACTATTACAACCCTTATAAGATTGTTAACAAGACCTTTACTGATACGGACGGCAAACAGGTAACACTAAAAATCGGTATTACTGGTGTCCTTCCAACACAGATTTTGGTTTGGGATAAGGCCAACCTTGAAGGTAAGGTAACCGTTGATGATCCAATGGAGGCTGTTAAGGCTATCGTTCCTAAGATGAAGGCTGCAGGAGCTGACTATATTCTTGTTGCTGCTCACTCTGGTATTGGTGACAATGAATATACTAAGAACGAAGAAAATGAAGGTTACCAAATTGCTGGTATCGAAGGTGTTGATGCTGTTGCGACAGGGCATTCCCACGCGGATTTCCCAAATGGAGATGGCACAAGTTTTTATGCGAAATATCCTGGTGTAGATGATGTCAATGGTCTCATCAATGGGAAACCTGTGGTTATGGCTGGTAAATTCGGGGATCATCTAGGTATCATGGATGTCAAATTGACTTACACGGATGGTAAATGGAAAGTTGTCAATAGTAAGGCCAAGCTTGAAAAGATTGATACTAAGTCAGATGTTGCGGACAAGGACTTAATTGATATGGCTGCTCATGACCATAATGGAACAATCAACTATGTCCGTAAGGAAGTTGGTGAGACCACGGCTCCAATCACTAGCTACTTTGCTCAGGTTCAGGATGATCCATCTATTCAAATCGTTAATAATGCACAACTATGGTATGCTAAGAAACAAGTAGCTGGAACAGCAGATGAGAATCTTCCACTCCTCTCAGCAGCTGCACCTTTCAAGGCAGGGACTCGTGGAGATGCGACCTACTATACCGATATCCCAGCTGGTCCATTCGCCATTAAGAACGTCGCAGACCTCTACCTCTACGACAATGTTACTGCCCTACTCAAAGTGACTGGAGCACAAATCAAAGAATGGTTGGAAATGTCTGCAGGACAGTTCAATCAAATTGATTCCAACAGTAAAGAACCACAGCAACTTATTAACAGTAGCTATCGCTCATACAATTACGATGTGATTGATGGGTTGACTTATAAGTTTGATTTGACACAACCTAACAAATACGATCGAGAAGGTAAGTTGGTTAACCCAGATGCTAGCCGTGTTCGTGACTTGGCTTATCAAGGTAAACCTATTGATTTGAATCAGACTTTCCTTGTCGTGACTAACAACTATCGTGCGACTGGTAACTTCCCTGGTGTTAAAGATGCTGCAGAAAAACGTCTCCTCAATCTTGAAAATCGTCAGGCCATCATTGATTATATCGTTAGCGAGAAGACAATTAACCCAACTGCCGATGGAAATTGGAGCTTCGTTCCTAATATTACGAATGCAGATATCCGTTTTGCCTCATCTGACAATGCTCGTGCCCACCTTGCTGATCAGGATGCCATTAGTTATGTAGGACCATCAACACAAGCAGGATTTGCAGAGTATCGTTTGGTTGTTAAGGAAAAGGCAAATCAAGTTGAGGATACGACTAATAAAGAATCTGAGAAGTCACCAAAAGGTGTTGAGACGACAGATCAAACTAAGCGTGAGACACCAAAAGCTATTGTAGGTGCCAGCGTGGCTAAACCTGTTCCAGCTATCCAGTTGTCAAACGCTCAAGTCGTTATCTTGCCTCAAGCTCAAGTACAAGAAACTCAAGGTTCAAGTTCAGATAAGACCTTGCCAAACACTGGTTCAGACGAATCTGTGTCAGCAACTTTAGCTGGTCTGGTTCTTATGACCTTGGCTGGATTCTTTGGAATCAAAAAACACGAAAAAAATTAAGCAAAGGAAAAAGCCCCTATCAGGGCTTTTTTGCTCTAGTTTTAGCGTTGGTTAAAGTTCTTTTGTGCTTCTAGGATAATAGGTGCCAGACGTTCGATATCGGACTGTGTGCCGCGTAGCTCGAAGTCTCCCAACATTGGGAAGCCAAAACGTTGACTGTACTGTTTGGCGGTTAGGCAGTACTGGTTATTGAAGTTACGGTTCCCAGAACCGATGATACCAAAGCAACGTTCGTGATTGCCATGGGCTGCGATAAAGTCACCCAGTGGATTGGTTAGGATCTCAACATCTCCATTGTCAACGCCATTTCCTCCTTCAAGGTAGGTTGGCAAGAGTGCGACAAAGGGTTCATCTACTTGGAAGGTTTCATGATTAAGCTCTTTAATATTGATTTGGCGACATTCAATCCCGTGGTTGAGGGACAGATAGTCAGACATACGTTTGACAAAGCTTTGGGTATTACCGCTTAGACTAATATAAACGAGGGTAAGTTGAGACATAAGCGTCCTCTTTCTATCTATATCTTGTGTTTGTTCAATCATTCTAACACAAGATATTGTGCTTTTCAAGTTAGCTCCTTGCGCTTAAGAATTGCCTATCTAGCTCTTTTTCTTTACTTGTAAAAGTGATAAAATAAAGGTTATTAAAAGAAGCGAAGGAAGAAATCATGGCTAAAGATAAAAATGTAACAGGAGAAGAAATTTTAGACATTTGCTCGGCCTACATGTCAGCAGATGATTTGAAATTAGTTGAAAAAGCCTGGCATTATGCGACAGATGCTCATAGTGGGCAATCTCGTCAGTCAGGAGAACCTTATATTATTCACCCTATTCAAGTGGCAGGTATCCTGGCAGATCTCCATCTTGATGCAGTGACAGTAGCCTGTGGTTTCTTACACGATGTCGTTGAAGACACCGAAAAAACGCTCGATGATTTGGAAGCGGATTTTGGTACGGATGTACGAAATATCGTGGACGGTGTTACTAAGCTTGGTAAGGTTGAGTACAAGTCCCATGAGGAGCAGTTGGCTGAAAATCACCGTAAGATGCTTATGGCCATGTCTAAGGATATCCGTGTCATCTTGGTTAAATTGGCCGACCGTTTGCACAATATGCGTACCCTTAAGCATCTTCGTAAGGATAAGCAAGAGCGCATTTCTCGCGAAACTATGGAAATCTATGCTCCTTTGGCCCACCGTTTAGGTATTAGCCGTATCAAATGGGAACTGGAAGATATGGCCTTCCGTTACCTTAATGAGGTGGAATTCTACAAGATTTCTCACATGATGAAGGAAAAACGTCGTGAGCGTGAGGAACTTGTGGACGAGATTGTCGATAAAATTAAGACCTATACAGCTGAACAAGGACTTGTTGGTGATGTGTATGGTCGTCCAAAGCATATCTACTCTATTTACCGTAAGATGCGCGACAAGAAAAAGCGCTTCGATCAAATTTATGATTTGATTGCCATCCGTTGTGTTATGGAGACGCATAGTGATGTTTACGCCATGTTGGGATACATCCATGAGCTCTGGCGTCCGATGCCTGGCCGTTTTAAAGACTATATTGCCAATCCTAAATCCAATGGTTACCAGTCTATCCATACAACGGTTTATGGGCCAAAAGGACCTATTGAAATCCAAATCCGTACCAAGGAAATGCACCAAGTTGCCGAATACGGGGTTGCAGCTCACTGGGCTTACAAGAAAGGTATCAAGGGCAAGGTAGATTCGAAAGAGTCTGCTTTGGGAATGAACTGGATTAAAGATCTTGTTGAACTTCAAGACGCCTCAAATGGTGATGCTATGGGGTTTGTTGACTCTGTTAAAGAGGATATCTTCTCGGAGCGTATTTATGTCTTTACGCCAAATGGTGCTGTTCAGGAACTGCCTAAAGATTCAGGACCTATTGACTTTGCCTATGCCATCCATACTCAAGTCGGTGAGAAGGCCACAGGTGCTAAGGTTAATGGCCGTATGGTGCCCTTGACTGCCAAACTCAAGACAGGTGATGTGGTTGAGATTGTTACCAATGCCAATTCCTTTGGCCCTAGCCGTGACTGGATTAAGATGGTTAAGACCACCAAGGCCAGAAATAAAATTCGTCAATTCTTTAAAAATCAGGACAAGGAAGCCTCTATCACCAAGGGTCGTGAGCTTTTGATTGCCTACTTCCAAGAGCATGGCTATGTTGCCAATAAGTACCTAGACAAGAAACATATTGAGGAAATTCTCCCTCGTATGAGTGTGCGTAGTGAAGAAGCTCTCTATGCCGCTGTTGGTTTTGGTGAAATTAGTGCTGCTGCTGTTTTCAACCGTTTGACGGAAAAAGAACGCCGTGAAGAAGAGCGTGCGAAGGCAAAAGCTGAAGCTGAAGAGCTAATGAACGGTGGCGAAGTTAAGACTGAGAAGAAAGAAGTTCTTAAGGTTAAGAGTGAAAATGGCGTCATCATTCAAGGTGCTTCAGGTCTCCTCATGCGTATCGCTAAGTGCTGTAACCCAGTACCTGGAGATGAGATTGAAGGTTATATCACCAAGGGCCGTGGGATTGCAATTCACCGTTCCGATTGTAATAATATCAAGAGTCAAGAAGGTTATGAGCAACGTTTAATCGAAGTGGAGTGGGATGAACGTAATGCCAATAAATCTTATTTGGCAGAGATTGACATCTATGGCCTTAACCGTTCTGGTCTGTTGAATGATGTTCTTCAAATCTTGTCAAATACGACCAAGAGCATTGCTACGGTCAATGCGCAACCAACTAAGGACATGAAGTTTGCCAATATTCACGTTAGCTTTGAAATTGCAAACCTTATTGAATTGACTGGTCTTGTGGATAAGATTAAAATTATTCCTGACGTTTACAGTGTTAAACGTACGAATGGGTAAGGAGTTTCTGCGATGAAGATTGTAATTCAGCGTGTTCAAAGTGCCTCTGTGGTTATTGAGGATTGTACGGTTGGCGCTATTAAGCAGGGGCTCTTACTCTTGGTCGGAGTTGGTCCCGAGGACACCAAAGAGGACCTAGAGTATGCAGTTCGTAAGATTGTCAATATGCGCATTTTTTCAGATGAAGATGGCAAGATGAATCTTTCTGTTAAGGATGTTAGTGGCCAGATTTTGTCGATTTCTCAGTTTACGCTTTTTGCAGATACGAAAAAAGGGAATCGACCAGCATTTACGGGTGCTGCAAAGCCCGACATGGCTAGCCAGCTCTATGACGATTTCAACCAATCCTTGTCAACTCATGTTCCTGTAGAAAGAGGCCGCTTTGGTGCAGATATGCAGGTTAGTCTGGTCAATGACGGACCTGTGACCATTATTTTAGATACTAAAAATCGATAAATAAACCATTTCTCGCCTTGTGTGAGAGGTGGTTTTTTATTCTCATCGCAGGAATTATTTAGGTGATGGATTTTCATTATTTGGGATTTATTTTTGTCATTTTAAGTAGACTGAATCAAGTGAATATTTAATGAAATTAGAAAATGTTGTTCTCAAATTTCTGAAAAAACCTGACCATTCATGATGAAAAAATTACCGTTTACGAGGATTACCGGAAATTCCCTTGTCTTACAAAAAAGATTAAGTTAACATTAGTTTCATAAGAAACACCAAGCGATTTTTATGAAACTAAAAATAACTCGAGTTTACAGCATGCAAATACAAATAGTGATAATTTGAAACGCCGAGGTGATTTAAACTTTTTTAGAGGGATAGAGAGATATGTCAAAGAAAGTAGCGTCAACTAAATTATTATCAGGTTTGTTTGTCGCCGGTGGTGTCCTAGGGATTAATCAGGTCGCCAAGGCAGATAATGTGGTCAGTTCAGAAGCAACAAAACCAGTTATTACAACTGAAGCAGATAACTTGGTGGTGGTACCAACTGAGGCCGTTGCTCCAGTAGCGACAACAGAAGTAGGTCCATCATCTGCTACTGTTGCGACAGATACTGCAACAACAGCGACAGCTTCTACAATCTTTTCACAAGCTGTGCCAGCAGAAAGTGCTAGCTCAGAAACGCTTGTAGCCAGTGAAGCACTAGCTCCTGAGTCAGCTGCTGTGGAAACCATCACATCATCATCTGATAATGCTACTGAAGCAGGACGCCATTCAACTGCTCAAGTAACACCAGTTACAGAAGTGACAGAGCAAAACTTGAATGGTGATGCCTACTTGACAGATCCAGAAACAACAAAAGCAGCCTATAGCAAGACAGATGGTGATATTAATTATTCCGTTGTTGTGTCTAATCCAACAGCAGAAACTAAGACGATGACTGTCAACTTGACACTTCAACATGCTTCAGAAATCATCGGTCAAGATAACGTTGACCTTACGCTAGCGGCAGGAGCTTCAGCTAAGGTTTCAAACTTGACAGTAGCGTCAGAGTGGTTGACAAACAATACAGGTTACTTGGTGACAATCAGTGTCAACGATAAATCAGGTAGTACTTTGTCAAGCAAGCGTGTTGGCTTGTCTGTTGAAGATGATTGGACAGTTTTCCCACGTTACGGTATCGTAGCAGGTTCGCCAACTGATCAAAACAGTATTCTTGTTAAAAATCTTGAAGCCTACCGTAAAGAGCTTGAGCTCATGAAGTCTATGAATATTAACTCATATTTCTTCTATGATGCTTATAATGAAGCTACAGATCCTTTCCCAGAAGGTGTCGATAGCTTTGTTCAAAAATGGAATACCTGGAGTCATACTCAGGTTGACACTAAGGCTGTTAAAGAATTGGTTGACCAAGTTCATAAGTCAGGTGCTGTTGCCATGCTTTATAACATGATTTCAGCAGATTCAAATCCAAAGAATCCAGCACTTCCACTTGCTGCTTTGGCTTATAACTTCTACGATAGCTTTGGTAAGAAGGGTGAACCGATGACTTACACTATCGGTGATAACCCAACTCAAGTTTACTATGATCCAGCGAATCCAGATTGGCAAAAATACATCGCAGGTGTCATGAAATCAGCTATGGATCGTATGGGATTCGATGGTTGGCAAGGTGATACAATTGGTGACAACCGTGTGACTGATTATGAGCACCGTAACAGCACAGACGAGGCTGACTCACACATGATGTCTGATTCATATGCGTCATTTATTAATGCCATGAAGGACCTCATCGGTGAAAAGTACTACATCACAATCAATGATGTTAATGGTGGTAATGATGATAAACTAGTCAAGGCACGTCAAGATGTTGTTTATAATGAGCTTTGGACAAACGGTGGTTCAGTTATTCCAGGACGTATGCAGGTTGCCTATGGTGATTTGAAAGCACGTATCGATATGGTACGCAATAAAACTGGTAAATCACTTATCGTTGGTGCCTACATGGAAGAACCAGGGATTGACTATACTGTTCCTGGCGGAAAAGCAACTAACGGTGCTGGTAAAGATGCCCTTGCTGGTAAACCATTGCAAGCTGACGCGACACTTCTCGTAGATGCGACAGTAGCTGCAGCCGGTGGCTATCACATGTCCATTGCAGCCCTTGCCAATGCTAATGCAGCCCTTAACGTTCTTCAAAGTGCTTATTACCCAACGCAATACCTCAGTGTAGCTAAGGACACTATTCGTAAGCTTTACAATTACCAACAGTTTATCACTGCTTATGAAAATCTTCTCCGTGGTGAGGGTGTGACTAACAGCACTCAGTCTGTATCTACCAAGAATGCGGCTGGTGAAATCCTTTCTAAAGATGCTCTTGGTGTGACAGGAGATCAAGTTTGGACATTTGCTAAATCAGGAAAAGGTTTCTCAACTGTTCAAATGATTAACATGATGGGCATCAATGCGGGCTGGCATAATGAAGAGGGTTATGCGGACAATAAAACACCGGACGCACAAGAAAATCTCACAGTTCGTCTTAGCCTAGCAGGTAAAACAGCTCAAGAAGCAGCTAAAATTGCTGATCAAGTCTATGTGACATCACCAGATGATTGGGCAACTTCAAGCATGAAGAAGGCACAAGCAAGCCTTGAAACAGATGAAAATGGTCAACCAGTGCTTATCATTTCAGTTCCTAAACTAACTCTTTGGGACATGCTCTATATCAAGGAAGACACAACAGCAACACCGGTAGAACCAGTTATCTTGAAACCAGTTACTAACCAAGCTGGTAAGAAAGCAGATAATACCGTAACATCTGAAGCAAGCTCAGAAACAGCTAAATCAGAAAATACAACAGTAAACAAAGGTTCAGAGGCTCCAACTAATACGAAACCATCTGTTGAAGCTCCTAAACTCGATGAAACAACCAAACCAGCACCATCAGTTGACGAGTTAGTAAACTCAGCAGCTGTTCCAGTGGCGATAGCTGTGTCAGAGACCGCACATGATAAGAAAGATGACAACTCAGTATCTAATACGGATCAAGGTACAGTAGCGTCAGATTCAATCACTGCACCAGCTTCAGAGGCTGCAAGCACAGTTGCCTCAACAGTCTCATCAGAAGTATCAGAAAGTGCAACAGTATCATCGGAAGCATCAGAAACTGAAAATAGTTCAGCAGCATCGACTTCAGAGTCAGCAATTTCAACGACGACAGCAATTTCAGAATCACATGCAGTAGTTGAACCAGTGGCTTCTTTGACAGAATCAGAAAGTCAGGCAAGCACTAGCCTTGTTTCAGAAACTACAAGCACAATTGTCTCAGTTGCTCCGTCAGAAGTATCAGAAAGCACAACAGTATCATCGAAGGTCTCAGAAACTGATATTATCTCAGAAGCATCAACTTCAGAGACTTCAGCATCTGAATCAGAGAATTCAATCAGCACAGTCGTTTCAGAATCAGAAGTAGTTGAAGAACCAGCTGTTTCATTGACAGAATCAGAAAGTCAAGTGAGCACTTCAGAAGTGACTTCGGCGATTTCAGAAACAGTAAGCACATCAGAGGAAGTCATCCTTGATGGACTATCAGAAAACATCAATAGTTGGAATAGACTCTCTGTAGCTCCTCGCGTCTCAGAAACCTTACCAAGTACTTCTGAAACGATTACAGAAGCAGCATCACTCTTTAGCAACTATGCAAGATATTCAGAAACAGCAAGCTCAGAATCTCACTCTATGGTAGCAGCTTCTTCAGAAGTTTCTATTGAAAAATTAGCAGTATCTATCTTGAAAGATACTGAGGGTGGCTTGTACGATGCAACAACAATCAGAAATATTGTTGAGATGATTGATAGCATTACAACAAATGTCAGCTATACTCGTAGTAGCCGTCAAGACCTTGTCAATACAGCTTCGTCAGATAATACTTACAATGGTAGTCAAGATCTTAACCTTGCAAGTAAGACAACGACGCAAGCAGGTGAAAAAGGAACAACTGAAGATCTTAAGGCTACAATTGCTAAAACAGCAAAATCTCACAAGTGGGGAGAACATGCTGTAGCTATCCTTACAGCTATTGTCCTTGCAGGTGCGGCAACCCTTGCAGCTCTTCGTAACTTCTTGATGTCAAAAAAAGTTGATAAATAATAAGTAGAACTCTTTGTGTAAACAAGGAGTTTTCTTTATACTGGCTGCTATTTTTTCTGAAAATTGTGATACAATAGAAATAGTTTGAATATTGTGTCAAAGGAGAGCCAATGATTACTGCAAATGATATCGTAAAGGCTAATGAAGTCTTAAAAAACGTGGTGGAACGCACACCACTAGATTTTGATCGCTACCTATCTGAAAAATACGGGGCGACCATTTATATTAAAAAAGAAAATATGCAAAAGGTACGCTCTTTCAAATTGCGTGGAGCCTACTATGCTATCCATCAATTGAGTGATGAGGATAAGGCGCGTGGTGTGGTTTGTGCATCAGCCGGAAACCATGCTCAGGGGGTTGCCTACACTTGTAACGAGATGAAGATTCCGGCAACCATCTTTATGCCAGTAACAACACCTCTCCAAAAAATTGGTCAAGTCCGTTTCTTTGGTGGCAAGTTTGTAACAATCAAATTGGTGGGAGATACCTTTGATGCTTCTGCTCAAGCAGCACAAGAATATACTAAGTCTGAAGGGATGACTTTCATTGATCCGTTCGACGATTATAATGTCCAAGCGGGCCAAGGAACTGTTGCTTATGAAATTTATGAGCAGGCTCAAGAGGAAGGTGTTTCCTTTGATAGTATCTTGGTTCCAGTCGGAGGCGGTGGCCTTATCTCTGGTGTAGCTACTTATATCAAAGATGTAGCACCGTCTATGGAGGTTATTGGTGTTGAGGCCAGTGGTGCTCGTAGCATGCGCGCTGCCTTTGACCGTGGTTATCCTGTAAAACTTGAAGAAATTGATAAGTTTGCGGACGGGATTGCTGTTCAAAAGGTAGGTGTCAAGACCTATGAAGTCGCACGTAAATATGTTGACCGCCTCTTGGGAGTTGATGAAGGCTTGATTTCAGAAACCTTAATTGATATGTACTCTAAGGTTGGTACCATTGCAGAACCCGCAGGTGCGGCATCAGTGGCAGCTTTGGAAGTGCTTAAAGATGAGATTAAAGGAAAAACCATCGTCTGCATCATTTCAGGTGGTAACAATGACATCAACCGTATGCCAGAGATGGAAGAACGTGCGCTTATCTACGATGGTATCAAGCATTACTTTGTGGTTAACTTCCCACAACGTCCTGGTGCCCTTCGTGAATTTGTAAATGATATCTTGGGACCAAATGATGATATCACTCGTTTTGAGTACATCAAACGTGCTAATAAAGGAAAAGGTCCGGTTCTCATTGGTATAGCTCTTAGTGATAAGAACGACTATGATGGACTTCTCGAGCGTCTCTCTGCCTTTGACCCAAGTTATATCAACCTTCACGGTAACGAAACACTATACAATATGCTTGTCTGAGGATAGGTTCATATAATGAAAAAAGAACTGACAAAGTCGGTTCTTTTCTACTTTAATTTAGCTATAAAGTGGCACTAATGCCTTATCTTCAAACTAAAACCCCAGTATTTCTACTGAGGTTTTCTTTATTCGATAATTAAGAGTCCATCTTTAATAGCGAATGGATTGTCTTTATTGATGCGGTCGTAGAACATGATACCGTTAGTATGGTCGATTTCATGTTGAACAACGATTGAGTTGTAACCACGGAGTTTAACACGTTGCTTTTCGCCTTCTTTGTTGAAGTATTCAACAGTTACACGAGCATGACGAACCACGTAACCAGGAACGTCGCGGTCAACTGAGAGGCATCCTTCGCCATCGCCCAAAGCAGCATCTTGAACAGAATGGGCAACTACTTTAGGGTTGTACATGATTTCTTGAAGGCTATATGCTTCTTTTGGTGGATTACCTTCAGCGTCTTCAGGGTTTGGAACGAGAACAGCGATAATGCGTTTTGAAATATCTAATTGAGGGGCTGCAAGACCGACTCCCCCACGAAGCCCCATTTTTTCGGCAATAACAGGATCTTGTGAGTTACGAAGAAACTGCATCATTTTTTCGCCTAGGATAATGTCTTCGTCTGATAGTGGGAAGGTTACATCTTCAGCGACAGCACGCAAGGTTGGATTTCCTTCGCGAATGATATCATTCATATCAATCATATGGCTGGCGCGGATAATTTTGGTTTGAGCGTCCATTTGTTTACCTCTATTTTCTTTGATTTACTTGTTTATAACTATAGCACAAAAGGGTTGAAAATTAAACCATCAAGGATTAAAGTGAGGCTTTTTCTAATCGATAAAAGCCAGTTTTTCCAAGGTTTTTTTCTCTAAAATACGATAGGTTTTAAAGGCCTCTTTTTCGATAATTCCCTGATCGATAAATTGTTTGATGACTCGTTGCACATGGCGATAGCTAGTCCCAAAACTGGCAGCTAGGATAGATGGTGATAGTTGAAAAACACCTTCTTCCTCAATACTCAACATATGAGTAGCCAGACGCTCTTTGACAGTGTAGCTTGCATTTGTTGAGGCAGTAATACCCTGTTTATGCAGTGCCATGGCTAGGTTATGCCCAATTTGATAGAGAAAAACGGGATCTTTGAGGAGCTCTTCTTTATTATTTAAAGGGAGCTGAACTGCTTGAACCTCTTCTAAAGCAATGACTGATGACCCTGCTGGTTGATTGGTCATGAGTTCTACATCTCCAAATATTTGTGGTTGGTTAAGCATTTCTAGGATATGTTCTTTACCATTGAAGAGAGAACGCACAATTTTTACCTTTCCTGACAAAATGTAGGTTAGCTCTGTGATAGCTTGCCCTTGGGTACAAATATAATCATTCTTTTGAAAGGTGACTTTCTGTAATTGGTCGAGGTAGGGGGGTGGAAAGACCTGATCAAGTTGAGGTCTTATGTCATGATTACGCATACATCTCCTTTTTTAGGACCTAGGTCCTATTTTTTAAAGTCTCCTTAGATTATAATGAAAAAATAACTATCAGACAAGTAAGGAAAGGATGTTCTAATCCCTATATTATGACACGAATTTTAGAAAAAATGAGCCTACTTGGGCTATCCTTGCTCTTGATTTCGGCCTTTTCGATTTCAACAGCGCTACCACCTATGTTGGACTACTATAGCCCAACCTTTTCTGCCGCGCAAGTGGAGCTTTTAGTATCTGTCCCTTCATTTTCCGTAGTAGCGATGCTCTTACTTAATTCATTTATTGACAAATGGCTAAGTGATAGACAGCTAATTGTGACTGGCTTGCTTTTACTTAGTAGTGCTGGGATTTTTCCTTTTTTTGTACAAGCCTATCCTCTTGTCTTACTGTCACGTATTGCTTTTGGGATGGGGATTGGCCTTATCAATGCTAAGGCGATTGCCATCATCAGTCAACGTTTTCAAGGTAAAGAACGGGTTCAGATGTTAGGTATTCGTGGCTCCATGGAGTTGATTGGTGGAGCTTCGTGTTCTCTTTTGGTTGGTCAACTATTGAAAATCCATTGGACCTTTGCCTTTCTTATTTATGGTCTTGGTTTTGTGATTCTGACCATGTACCTCCTTTTTGTGCCAACAATGGATCAGGTGGAGAGGAAGCAGATTACAAAAAGTAAGCAAGGTCTAAACAAAAAAGACCTTAGTATGATCCTTGGCATGGCCCTTTTAGCAGGATTTGTCATCTGTATTAATTCTTCGATTAGTTTGCGCGTGCCTCTATTTCAGGTTGCTGGTAAGACCATTGCGAGTGGGCAATCAGCTTTAGTACTTAGTTTAGAGCAGGGAATTGGAATTGTAGCTGGACTAAGTTTCGCTTCTCTCATAGGATATTTTAAGAATCATCTTTTGCATATAGTGATGTTTTTATTGGCGGTTTGTCTCTTTGGGATGTCAGTGGCTAGTAACTTACCGATTTTGATTTTATCCTCAGTTGGTGTTGGTTTCTTCTATAGTACTGTTTTGACAATTATCTTTAACCAACTTTCTGAGCGTATTGCTAGAAATCTGTTGAACAAAGCGACAGCCTATGTCCTCTTGGGGTGTAACCTAGGGTCTGCCCTCTCTCCTTATGTTTTGAAATTATTGGCACTTGTATCTCCAAGTTTTAGTTGGATTTTCCTAGCCTATGCTATAGTAAGTTTCCTACTTTTCCTTGGGTTTTTGATGAAATCAAGAATGACAAAAAAGTCTAAGATGTAGAAATCTAAACAGTGAATCTTGTGATTGACAAAGATTAGTAGATGAGCTAAAATAGAGAGGTCGTAAAGACAAACCAACTCTTTCTTGGTTTTAGGAGAGCCAATCCTAAGACTCGGATGGAGCAAAAAAAGGAGAAAAAACATGGCAATCTCAAAAGAGAAAAAAAATGAAATCATTGCTCAATACGCACGTCACGAAGGTGACACTGGTTCAGTAGAGGTTCAAGTTGCTGTCCTTACTTGGGAAATCAACCACCTTAACGACCACATTAAACAACACAAAAAAGACCACGCTACTTACCGTGGTTTGATGAAAAAAATTGGTCACCGTCGTAACTTGTTGGCATACCTTCGCCGTACAGACGTTAACCGTTACCGTGAGTTGATCAGCTCACTTGGACTTCGTCGTTAATTCAAGATACAAAGGCCGTCAAAAGTACAAAGCAAAAATAGGAAAATTGACGAAGAAATTTTAGCTTCTAGGAGATTTTATCTTTTTTGCCAAGTGCTTAGGCTTTGTTCAATTGAATACACGAAAATGGAACTGCTCTATGATGGGGCAGTTTTTCTTTTTCACTAGGATTTTAGCCCGAGTTCAGAACAGCTCTCTAGATTCAGAGGGCAGTTTTGCTGTATTCATCTAAGAATTTCTTACGATGATAGATCTATAGAGCAAGCAAAAGACCTCCAGGTTTAATTCTGGAGGCTTCTCTATCTTAAAATCTTTTTGATAACTGTTTGAAATTGAGGGAGTTGATGGATAGCGGTTCCGACAAGGATACCTAGCATATTTAAGGCGATATCCCCTAAATCAAAGACTCCCAAATGTCCGAAGTACTGAATGGATTCGACGGTGAAAAGGGTCAGGAGACAAAGTAGGAGATTACTCAATCGTGAAGAAAAGAGGAGTCCCAGAGGAATGAACATTAATAGGTTCATGATGGGAACGAAGTGGCTCCCCCAGTATAATTCCCGAGCGAAGGAAAGGGGATTAAGTGAGAGACCTTGGGTACCAATGTTTTTCAAAAAAAGTAGGTAGAAGAGAGCAAGAAAGTAAATGAAGTAGAGTAGGAGCAGTGTCTGTTTTTTCAGCTGTCTAGTAAGAAGGAGTTTCAAAAAAGCATAGACAAAGTAACTAAGCAGGACTATGATGACTAGGTTGAGTAAGACTTGGAAGTAGGAGCCATAATGGGCGATGTAATGAACGTACTGTTCGAGATGGCCCCTATAAAACCAATAAGACAAGCACAGTGATAGGCTTCCTAGTAAGATGTTACTCAATGTTTTTAATGTTTTTGCCACTTTGCTCCTCCATTTGCATATGATGAGTACACATTATATCAAAAAAACGTTTAAAGAAAGTTAAGAAACTGTAACGAAGTTTTGATAGAATGGAAAGATAAGGCAGAATCAAAGACTAAAAAAGGACTTTGAAACAGCAACTCTACTTTTGACTAACAATTTAATGATTTTTGTAAACAGGCTATGAAAGCTTATAAAATAATTAAATTTTAAAAATTAGGAGTCAGCATCTTGTTTCAGGATTATTAAAATGTTATTATATAGTAGTGAATTTTTAACATAAAAAGGAGTTCGTCTTATGAATAAAAAGGTTTTGGCGACAGCCGGAATTGCAGCACTTGCAGTTTCTGCTACAGTTGCTAAAGCTGATGAGGTAACGACAAACGATCAAGCCTCAACAACAGCATCAGTATCATCGACAGCTACACAAGCTGTCCCAACTCAAGCCCAAGTCGAAGCGGCTAGAGAACAAGCCAGCGCTGCAAATCAAGCAGTATCGCAACAAGAGTCAGTAGTTGCTAATCATGAAGCAGCTGCCAACCAGGCTCAAGCAAACCTAGCGACAGCAGATGCTAACTTGCAAAAGGCACAAACAGCAGCCGATGAAGCAAGTCCAGAAACTATTGCTGCCGCTCAAGGTCAAGTAACTACTGCTGAAAATGCAGCTAAGTCAGCTAAGTCAGCAGTCGAAACAGCTCAATCAGCAGAAAAAACTGCTAAAGATGCAGCAGACAAACAGCAAGCTGTCGTTAATACAGATCAAGCTAATGTCAATGCTAAAGCTAGTGAAGTGGCTAATGCTCAAAAATCAGTAGATGCCGCTAAAGCAGCCCTTAATGGTTCTAGCGCTTCTGAGGCAGCTTCAAACCAAGCTAAAGCACAATCAGCTTTTGATGCTGCAACAGCAGCTGAGAAAAAAGCTCAAGAAGAATTGGCAGCCGCTCAGGCAGCTGATAAAGAAAAAGCTACTGCTATTGCAGCTAAAGAAGGGCAATTGACTGCAGATCAAAATGCAGCAAACCAAGCTAAAGCAGCTTATGAGACTGCTCAAACAGTAGCTAATGAAAAGGCAGCTGCTCTTGCAGCCGCTGAAGCAGCTAAGAAAAAAGCAGAATCTTCAACAACTTCAACAGCTAATGTTCGTCAAAAATTCTCAGTGTCACAAGAGTATGTCAATGCTCTTAAGATTCATGAGTCTAAAACAGCGACCGCAGCAGAAAAAGCTCAAGCTGAACAAGTCTTGAAGAACGTTAATAAACGTGATCGTGGTAACAATAGTTATCAAGATAATGAAGCGGATAAAAATGTTAAAATTAGTGATTTGAATAACCTTAGTGAAGCTCAAATTACAGATTTGTCATTGTATGCTTCAAGTTTGATTAACCAAATTCGTACAGCCTTTGGTACAACTCAAACATCTGTTTCAAAAGGTAGTGTTCTTGCGGCTGACCGTGTTTCAGATGGTTATGTAGCAGATAACTGGGGTTGGGAAGCTATTACCCATCAACGACATGATAGTGCCGCCCTTGACCGTGCTGGTAAGTCATTTAATAGTGTAAGTATTGGTGAAAACCTTAATACATGGCAAGGTTTGACAGGACCATTTACTCTTAACGACATTAAGAAATATGTCTATGAAGCTATGCTTGACTTCATGTTTAACGGTAATGAGTGGAACCATGCTCGTTCTATCTCTGGTCTTACAGCAGATGGTGGTGAGTCTTACATTGGTACAGATATCAGTGTTGTTGCCGGTGCCTTTAACGTTCACGTAAACAATGTCAATAAAAATTCTATCGCTTCTGATAGTAGTTTTGACACAACTAAGATTGCTAACCCATATGAAGGTAACCAATCTCAATCATCTTCAAATGCAAATCTTACTGCTGCAAAAGCAGCTTATGAAGCTGCTAAGCAAGCTAACGATCAAGCTCAAAGTGACTTGGCTAGCAAGAAAGCGGCTTCTGAGTCAGCAACTCTTAAGCTTAAGAATACTCAGTCAGAACTTGCGGCTCTTAAAGCGACTGCAAGCAAGTTGGCAGCTGCTCAGAATAACCTTTCCGAAAAACAAGCAGCCCTTGCAACTGCTAAATCAGAATTGGAAAAAGCCAACGCTGCAGTTGAAAACCTTAATGCTAACGCTCAAGAAAAAGCAGCAGCCCTTAGCAAAGCTCAAGCAACTCTTGATGAAAAACAAGCAGAGCTTAAAACAGCTAAAGATAAACTTGCGACAAGTTCTGCAACCTTGCAACGTTTGACAAATGCCTACAACGCTGCTAAGCAAGATACTGCTAAGAAACAAGTAGCATTGACACAAGCTAACCAAGCCTTGACTGCTGCTAAGAACCGTGTAGCAGCCCTTACAAATGCTTCAGGTAACCTAGCTAAGGCTAAAGCAGAACGTGCAACAGCCTTTGCCAAACTTACTGCGGCGAAAGCAGCTCTTTCAACTGAACGTGCGAAACTTGTTGAATTGTCAGCTAAGCGTGATAAATTAACGAGCGAATACACGACTGTTCAAACAGCCTTCGATAACTACATGAAAGCTAAGGCAGACAAAGAGCGTCAAACACAATTGGCTAAAGAGTTCGCTAACATTACATCTAAAGGTCTTACACCAGTACCTGTTTACGATGTAGATGGGAAAGTTATTGCTTTCACAACACAAGAACAGGCAGCTCAAACTGTAGCGCAAGTTCCTGTAAATTATGGTCAAACAAAAGCTGAGAAACAAGCTCCTGTACAAGAAGCAGACAGCTTGCCAGAAACAGGTGAGTCAACTGCAGCAGGATTCAGTCTTGTAGGTCTCTTCATGACACTATTGGCCTTCCTTGGTTTCGTTGACAGACGTACACGTCGTAACTAATCATTATAGACAAAAAAACGGCAACTGCCGTTTTTTTTATATGTCTGAGAATCTAAAAAAGTTAAGGCCGAAACCTTAACTTTTTTGTTTTTAACCCAAGAAACGTTTGAGGAATTCCTTGGTACGTTCTTCTTTAGGATTTTCAAAGATTTGTTCTGGGCTACCTTGTTCAGCGATTACCCCTTTATCCATGAAGATGACACGGTCTGAAACGTCACGTGCGAACTCCATTTCATGGGTAACGATAATCATGGTCAAACCAGTTCCAGATAGCTCCTGCATAGTCTTGAGTACTTCCCCGACCATTTCTGGGTCAAGGGCTGAAGTTGGCTCGTCAAAGAGGATGGCTTCTGGATCAACAGAGAGGGCACGGGCAATAGCTACACGTTGTTTTTGTCCCCCTGAAAGTTGCTTTGGTTTAGCTTTCCAGTATTGTTCCCCCATACCAACTTTCTCTAAGTTAGCTTTGGCGATGCTTTCAGCTTCTTTACGGTCACGTTTGAGAACGGTTGTTTGAGCTACGATAGCATTTTCCAAGACATTAAGGTTTTCAAAGAGGTTGAAAGATTGGAAAACCATACCGAGTCTTTCACGATAGGTAGTGAGGTCGTAACCTTTTTCAAGGACGTTGTCCCCATGATAGAGGATTTCACCACCTGAGGGTGACTCAAGTAGGTTAATAGAGCGAAGGAAGGTTGATTTCCCTGAACCTGAAGAACCAATAATTGAGATAACCTCACCCTTTTTGACGCTGAGGGAGATATCTTTGAGGACTTCATTTTTTCCGTATGATTTTTTGAGGTTTTTAATTTCTAAAATCGTCTCAGTCATTAGTGAACCCCTCCTTGTGTGTAAGTATCTTGATCCAAACGGCGTTCTACATAACGCAAGATGCGTGTCACTGTGAAGGTAAGGACAAAGTAGATTGCTGCGATAACAAAGAATGTTTGGAAGTATTGATAAGTTTGGCTTGCGACAGTGTTACCTGCGAAGTAAAGTTCCACAACAGAGATAACGTTCAAAACAGAGGTATCCTTGATATTGATAACGAACTCATTACCAGTAGCTGGCAAGATGTTACGGATAACCTGTGGAAGAACAATCTTACGCATGGTTTGACCGTGGGTAAATCCAAGAGCAGTTGCAGCTTCAAATTGTCCTTTATCTACGGCGAAGATACCACCACGAACGATTTCACTCATGTAGGCTCCGGTGTTGATAGAAACGATGAAGACAGCTGCTAGGGTACGATCAATATTGATACCAAAGGCCTGGGCAGTACCGTAGTAGATAACCATAGATTGTACAATCATTGGCGTACCACGGAAAACTTCGATATAGACATTAAGCACCCAACCGAAGAGTTTTTGGAGCAAGGCTACAAATTTATTAGCAGCCTTAGGAGCTGTGCGGTAAACACCAATCATAAGACCGATGAAAGTACCCACAACTGTACCGATAATTGAGATAAGAAGGGTAATTCCTGTACCACGTAAGAATTGTGGCCAGTTCTTAGCGATGATATTGCTCATCTGACTAAAGAAGTTTCCTTTTTTAGCCTCATCAGTCTTATCTGCAGGTTGGATGTCAATGATGTGATCCATCAGTTTGACACGTTCCTCTTGGCTGATTCCAGCAAGGACCTTATTGACTTGTTCCATTTGCTGGCTGTCTCCTTTGCGAAGACCGACGGCCAAGGAGACGTCATCGTCTGAAACCTGGAAACCACCATCTTTAAGCGTAATCATCTTATATTTTGAGCTAGCTTCTTCGGCAGTTTTTGCTTCAGGACGCTCTGAAACATAACCATCGATGATACCAGATGCAAGGGCTTGGCGCATAGCACCGAAGTCTCCCATAGCGGTTTGTTTGCTGACACCTGGGATTTGGTCAATCAAATTATAGAGATAAACCCCTTGTTGAGCTGTGATTTTAGCATCCTTGAAGTCTTTGAGACTCTTAGCGTTGGCATAATCACCGTCTGAGCTGACAACCATGACAGGTTCGCTTCGGTAATAGCTGTCTGAAAAGTCGATTTCTTGACGACGTTCAGCTGTTGGGCTCATACCTGCGATGATCATGTCGAGTTTTCCTGAGGTAAGAGCTGGGATAAGACCAGTCCAGGCAGTTTTTACTACCAAAGGTTTCTTACCTTGGGCTTTAGCGATCTTTTTAGCAATTTGCACGTCATAACCGTTGGCATACTGTTTGGTACCTTCGATTGGAACGGCTCCATTTGAGTCATTATCCTGTGTCCAGTTGAAAGGTGCGTAGGCAGCTTCCATACCGACACGGAGATACTCGTCTGCTTGGGCGCTTGATACTCCACCAAAAACGAGGAGGAGCGCTGCAAAGCAGGCTACAATAATTTTTTTCATTGAAACAATGTCTCCTATAAAAATGTCATACCTTACTATTTTACAGGAAATTGGGACTGATGACAATAAGTTGGGATTAGAAAAACAATCTCTATACCAAGATTGTCTTCAAATACAAGTTGTAATTTGATATAATGGGAAGGACGATTTGGAGCCTTGATTACTTTTGATGTGATGAGGCTAGCATTTGAAAACGGAGATAATTATGCAAACGGCACAATTTATTATTGAATTACTAAAAGCAGTCTTTCTTGGGATTGTCGAAGGGATCACTGAGTGGCTACCTATTTCATCTACAGGTCACTTGATTTTGGTTAATGAATTCTTGAACCTCAGACAAAGTAAAGATTTCATTGATATGTTTAATATCGTTATCCAACTTGGTGCTATTCTTGCGGTTATGGTCATTTACTTTAAACGTTTGAATCCTTTCCAACCTGGTAAGACAGCACGTGAAGTGCAATTGACTTGGCAACTTTGGCTCAAGGTAGTCATTGCCTGTATTCCTTCTGCCTTCTTCGGTCTTCTTTTAGATGACTGGATGGAGGCCCATCTCAGTAATTTCTTTGTAGTAGCCATCATGTTGGTGGTCTACGGGATTGCTTTTATTTGGATTGAGGACCGCAATCGACGTGTAGAGCCTAAGGTAACGGATTTGGCTCGTATGTCTTACAAGACAGCCTTCTACATTGGTCTTTTCCAAGTCTTGAGTATCATTCCAGGGACAAGCCGTTCAGGTGCTACTATTCTTGGGGGTATCATCGTTGGTACTAGTCGTAGCGTAGCTGCTGACTTTACCTTCTTCCTTGGTATTCCAACCATGTTTGGTTATAGTGGCCTTAAGGCGGTTAAGTATTTCATTGACGGGAATACCTTGACAGGTGGACAAGTGGCTATTCTCTTGGTAGCTAGTGTGACAGCCTTTGTTGTCAGCTTGTTCGTGATTCGCTTCTTGATGAATTACATTAAGAAACATGATTTCACAGTTTTCGGAAAATACCGTATCGTGCTTGGTATTATTGTGCTTCTTTATGGAGCTGTCAAACTTATTTTCGGATAATTACGTTCAAGTAAACTGAAAAAGGACTTCAAATGAAGTCCTTTTTAGCTGGTTTAGAGATTATTTGTGGAGAAGTTTTCCAAAGATAAGGTAAGCTAGCAACCATAGGACCAGTCCGCAAGTCAAGAAGCTAGCTAGGATTTTCAAGAAGTCCACGATATTATGCAAGGGATACCATCCGGACAAACAGAGAATTGGAAGGATGGTAACACACATGATTGAGAAGTGGAGAAGAGATTGCTGTTTGAGCGATAAACGATTATCGTCGTAAATGGGTGCAGTTGCTAGTATGATGGCGACGATTAGCCCTGTAAGAAAGGTAGATTTGTTTACTTGATAAGGTTGCCCCGATAAGTAGAGAAAGAGCGTCAATAAACTCGTTATTCCTCCAGCAATGCTAGCTCGTAGCCACCCTTTTTTATAGGCAGTCATGGTCATCACCTCCATGTATATCTTTACTTTCATTATACTCCATTTTAGGATAGGTGACGGGTATAAATGGGTAAATACAAGGTTTTGTTAGTATTAAGAAGGTTTTAGAAATCCTTTCCAAAATAAGACTCAAACTTGCTCAGAAATTGCTATCTCTTGGCTTTTCTAGTATAATGAAATAACTACTCGTGCGAGGTTTTTTACATATGGAAATGAAACAAATAAGCGAGACAACTCTAAAAATCATGATTACCATGGAAGATCTTGAAGAACATGGTATGGAATTGAAAGATTTCTTGATTCCCCAGGAAAAAACAGAGGAATTTTTCTACACTGTCATGGATGAGTTGGACTTGCCTGATAACTTTAAAAATAGTGGGATGCTGAGCTTCCGTGTCACGCCACGCAAGGATCGTGTGGATGTCTTTGTGACTAAATCAGATCTTAAGGAAGACCTTGATTTCAACGATTTGTCAGATATGGATGACTACTCAGGGCTTTCTCCAGAAGAGTTCCTCAAGGCTCTTGAGGGTAACTTTATGGACAAGGGTGACATCGAAGCACACCATAAGCTCGAAGAGCTTGAAAAGACCTTGGAAGAGGTTGATAAGGCTATGACAGAGCCTACCAAGGAAGTGGCTGAAGAAAATATTCGTGAAGACTATACCCACTATGTCTTGGCCTTCTCTGACTTTGATCAAGTGGTGACTTTTACGCAAGGTTTGAAGGATATACCTGTTGAAGGTTCTGAGCTTTATAAACTTGGGGATGTCTACTACATGACGATCCTTCTTTACTTGGCTGATGAGCCTGATTATTACGCGAACAATATGTATGCGCGTTTTCTTGAATATGCGAATGTAGCAGACCGAACACGTGCCTACCTACAAGAGCATGCAACAATCTTGATGGAAGAGGACGCCTTACCGGTACTACAAGCAACGAAATGGAGCTAAGACATGCCTTGGACCATTAACTATATATTCGTTTTGATTGGGACCTTTTTGATTGCCATTGTGACGACCCCATTGGTACGCTCTTTGGCCTTACGTGTCGGAGCTGTTGACAATCCCAATGCAAGACGTATCAATAAAAAGCCCATGCCTAGTGCTGGCGGTCTAGCTATTTTGTTGGCCTTTGTACTAGCGACCTTGGTCTTTATGCCTATGATTATCCATAAGGATATCTGGCATGTTTCTTACATTAGGTACATCTTGCCGGTTGTTGTGGGGGGATCTGTAGTAGCTCTGACGGGCTTCATTGATGATATCTTGGAATTAAAGCCTCTACCTAAGATGCTTGGTATTGTTATTGGAGCTGTTATCGTTTGGGCTTTTACAGACTTCCGATTTGATAGCTTTAAGATTCCATTTGGTGGTCCCATGATTCATTTTGGGCCAGTCCTGACCTTGATTTTAACGGTGTTATGGATTGCGGCCATCACCAATGCCATTAATCTGATTGATGGTTTGGATGGCTTGGTTGGAGGAGTTTCTATCATTTCCCTTATGACTATGGGGGTGATTTCTTATTTCTTCCTCTATGATACTGATATTTTCTTGACCATGACCATCTTTGTCTTGGTGGCTGCCATTATGGGCTTCTTCCCTTACAATTATCATCCAGCGATTATCTATCTAGGTGATACGGGGGCGCTTTTTATTGGCTTTATGATTGGTGTCTTGTCATTGCAAGGATTGAAAAATGCAACTGCAGTGGCTATTTTGTCACCTGTTATTATCCTTGGAGTGCCTATTGTTGACACAGTGGTAGCCATTGTCCGCCGTAAGTTGTCAGGGCGCCCAGCCATGGAGGCTGACAAGATGCACTTACATCATCGCCTTCTAGCCATGGGCTTCACTCATCGAGGAGCGGTTCTGGTGGTTTATGCCATCGCTATTCTCTTTTCATTGATTGCCCTCTTGTTAAATGTTTCCAGTCGTCTCGGTGGTATTCTCTTGCTCTTGAGTTTACTTTTGGGAATGGAAATTCTGATTGAAGGGCTTGAGATTTGGGGCGTTGGTCGAACACCTCTCTTCAATTTCCTAAAATTTATCGGGAATAGTGATTATCGCCAAGCAACCATGTTAAAATGGAAGCAAGGGCGAAAAAATTAAACATTTGAAAAGCCAAGTAATGGCTTTTTTGTTATAATGATTCTAATTAAGGAAAATGGAAGTTCTCTTTTTATTTTCCAGAAAATAGTAAGACTATTTTCAAAAAAATAATGCAAATTAGCGAGCAAGTGCTCGCTGTATATATGAAAAAGGAGTATACAATGTCTGTACTTGAAATCAAAAATCTTCATGTTTCTGTTGAAGATAAAGAAATCTTGAAGGGTCTTAATTTGACTCTTAAAACTGGTGAGATTGCTGCTATCATGGGTCCTAACGGAACTGGTAAATCTACCCTCTCAGCTGCTATCATGGGTAACCCAAACTATGAAATCACAGAAGGGGACATCCTTTTTGATGGCGAAAGCATCCTTGACTTGGAAGTTGACGAACGTGCACGCCTAGGTCTTTTCCTTGCTATGCAATATCCAGCTGAAATCCCAGGAATCACAAACGCTGAGTTCATCCGTGCGGCTATGAACGCTGGAAAAGAAGATGACGAAAAGATTTCTGTTCTTGATTTCATCACTAAATTGGATGAAAAGATGGAATTGCTTGGTATGCGTGAAGAAATGGCTGAGCGTTACCTTAATGAAGGTTTCTCAGGTGGTGAGAAAAAACGTAACGAAATCCTTCAATTGCTCATGTTGGAACCTAAGTTTGCTCTTCTCGATGAAATTGACTCAGGTCTTGATATCGATGCCCTTAAAGTGGTTTCAAAAGGGGTTAACGCTATGCGTGGCGAAGGCTTCGGTGCTATGATTATCACTCACTACCAACGTCTTTTGAACTACATCACTCCAGATGTTGTACACGTAATGATGGAAGGTAAAGTGGTTCTTTCAGGCGGTCCTGAATTGGCTGCTCGTCTTGAGCAAGAAGGTTATGCGAAAATCGCTGAAGAGCTCGGTTACGAGTACCACGAAGAAGCGTAAGTCTGTTACTCGAAATAACTAGAAAAGGAGTAACCTATGTCAAAAGAATCTATTATCGCTTTTTCACAAGCAAAAGCAGAGCCACTTTGGTTGCAAGACCTTCGTCAAGCAGCCTTTGATAAGCTTGAAAGTTTGGCTCTTCCAAAAATTGAGCGTGTTAAATTCCACCGTTGGAATCTCGGTGATGGAACGATTACTGAAAATGAACCATCAGCAAATGTGCCTGATTTTACAGCGCTTGGAAACAATCCTAAATTGGTCCAAGTAGGAACAAATACTGTTCTTGAACAATTGCCAGCTGACTTGATTAGCCAAGGTGTGGTCTTCACAGACCTTACAACTGCTCTTGAGGAAATCCCAGAAGTCGTTGAAGCCTTCTTTGGTAAGGCTGTAGCCTATGATGAGGACAAATTGGCAGCTTATAACTATGCCTATTTCAATAGTGCAGCAGTCCTTTATGTACCAGATAATGTTGAAATTGACTTGCCAGTTGAAAGCTATTTTTACCAAGATGGTACTTCAAATGTTCCATTTAACAAACACGTTTTGATCGTGGCCGGTAAAAACAGTAAATTGACTTACCTTGAGCGTTTTGAAACGCTAGGTGAAGCGACTGAAAAAGCTAGTGCCAACATTTCTGTGGAAGTTATTGCTCAAGACGGTGCACAAGTCAAGTTTGCGGCTATTGACCGTTTGGGTGAAAACGTCACAACTTATATTAGTCGTCGTGGTCGTATCGGTCGTGATGCCAGCATTGACTGGGCTCTCGGGATCATGAACGAGGGCAATGTTATTGCTGACTTTGATAGTGACTTGATTGGCAATGGAAGTCATGCCAACCTTAAGGTTATTGGTCTTTCATCAGGTCGTCAGGTTCAAGGGATTGATACTCGTGTGACGAACTATGGTAACAACTCTGTGGGACATATCCTACAACATGGTGTTATTTTGGAACGTGGTACCTTGACTTTCAATGGTATTGGTCACATTGTCAAAGGTGCTAAGGGTGCTGACGCACAACAAGAAAGCCGTGTGCTTATGCTTTCTGACAAGGCACGTTCAGACGCCAACCCAATCCTCTTGATTGACGAAAACGAAGTTACAGCAGGACATGCTGCTTCAATCGGTCAGGTAGATCCAGAGGATATGTATTACCTCATGAGTCGTGGACTTGATCAAGACACTGCAGAACGTTTGGTTATTCGCGGTTTCTTAGGAGCAGTTATTACTGAAATCCCAGTTAAAGAAGTGCGCGATGAAATGATTTCTGTAACTGATACAAAACTAAACAAACGTTAGGAACTATCGATGCAGATAGTCTAACCTATGATATATCTAGATAGGGAGATAAGATGTCAGCTTTAGATGCCTATAAGATTCGACAAGATTTTGCCATTTTAGATCAGGTAGTTAATGATGAACCTTTGGTATACTTGGATAATGCAGCAACGACTCAGAAGCCTCAAGTAGTTTTGGACACTCTCATGGCCTACTATCATGAGGACAATGCCAATGTTCACCGTGGTGTGCACACTTTGGCTGAGCGTGCAACAGCTGCTTACGAAGCTAGTCGTGAAAAGCTTCGTAAGTTTATCAATGCTAAATCAACCAAAGAGGTCCTCTTTACACGTGGAACGACAACTGGTCTTAACTGGGTTGGTCGTTTTGCAGAGCAGGTTCTTGAGCCAGGAGATGAGGTGGTTATTTCAATTATGGAACACCACTCGAATATCATTCCTTGGCAGGAAGCTTGTAAGAAGACGGGGGCAAAACTTGTTTATGCCTACTTGAAAGATGGCCAATTGGATATGGAAGATTTGGCTAACAAGATTACTGAAAAGACAAAATTTGTCAGTCTAGCTCAGGTTTCTAACGTTTTAGGCTGCATCAATCCTGTCAAAGAGATTGCCAAGCTTGCCCACCAAGTTGGTGCCTATATGGTGGTGGATGGTGCCCAATCGGCGCCCCACATGGCCATTGATGTTCAGGATTTGGATTGTGATTTCTTCACCCTTTCTGGACATAAGATGTTAGGTCCAACAGGAATTGGAGTTCTTTATGGCAAGGAAGAGATTCTTAACCAGATGAATCCGATTGAATTCGGTGGTGAGATGATTGATTTTGTTTATGAACAAGAAGCCACTTGGAAGGAACTACCTTGGAAATTTGAGGCTGGTACACCTAACATTGCGGGGGCTATTGCTCTTGGTGCTGCTGTGGACTACCTCTCTGCTTTAGGCATGGAAAATATTCATGCTTACGAGCAAGAATTGGTAGACTATGTTTTGCCTAAGCTTCAGGCTATTGATGGTTTGACAGTCTACGGTCCAGAAGATCCTACTCAGCATGCAGGTGTTATTGCCTTTAATATTGATGGGCTTCACCCTCATGATGTGGCGACAGCTCTTGACTATGAAGGAGTGGCAGTGCGTGCGGGTCACCACTGTGCTCAGCCTTTAATTAATCATTTAGGAATCTCATCAGCTGCCCGAGCTAGCTTCTATATTTATAATACTAAAGAGGATTGCGACAAGCTTGTAGAGGCAATTCTTGCGACGAAGGAGTTTTTCAATGGCACTCTCTAGACTAGATAGTTTATATATGGCTGTTGTGGCCGATCACTCTAAGAGCCCTCACCATCATGGTGTCCTACCTGATGTGGAGCAACTTCAACTGAATAATCCGACTTGTGGAGATGTTATCAATCTGTCAGTCAAGTTTGATGGTGACGTGATTGAAGACATTGCCTTTGCGGGTGATGGGTGTACCATTTCCACAGCTTCATCAAGTATGATGACGGATGCAGTTATTGGAAAAACCAAGGCAGAGGCTTTGGAATTAGCGGAGATTTTCTCTCTTATGATTCAAGGGGATCATAAAGATGAAGATAAGCTAGGCGAAGCCAAGCTTTTGGCGGGGGTTTCTAAATTTCCACAACGTATCAAATGTGCAACACTCTCTTGGAATGCCCTTAAAAAAGCCATAGAGAGAAGCGAGCTTTAGGAAGTCAGGGAGCAATTAGTCTCCTTGCCCAAGCAAAAAGGAAAACGAATCAAACCTTTAATAAAGGAAAATACTATGACTGAAACAAATGAAAAAGTAGAACCAAAACCCATTGATTTGGGGGAATATAAATACGGTTTCCATGACGATGTGACACCAGTCTTTTCAACAGGAAAAGGAATCAGTGAGGATGTGGTCCGTGCCATGTCTGCTGAAAAAGGAGAGCCTGAGTGGATGCTTGAATTCCGCTTGAAATCATTGGAAACCTTTAACAAAATGGCCATGCAAGAGTGGGGGCCAGACCTTTCTGGTATTAACTTTGATGACTTGACATATTTCCAAAAAGCATCAGACAAACCTGCTCGTGACTGGGAAGACGTTCCTGAGAAAATCAAGGAAACTTTTGAACGTATTGGTATCCCAGAAGCAGAGCGTGCCTATCTTGCTGGAGCCTCAGCTCAGTATGAATCAGAAGTGGTTTACCACAACATGAAAGAAGAGTATGACAAGTTGGGTATTATCTTTACAGATACGGACTCAGCTCTTAAAGAGCATCCAGAGCTCTTCAAGAAGTACTTCTCAAAACTGGTTCCGCCAACAGACAATAAATTTGCGGCCCTTAACTCAGCCTTCTGGTCAGGTGGTACCTTTATTTATGTACCTAAAGGCGTCAAGGTGGATATTCCGCTTCAAACCTACTTCCGTATCAATAACGAAGCGACTGCTCAGTTTGAACGTACCCTTATCATCGTAGATGAAGGTGCCAGCGTTCACTATGTTGAAGGATGTACAGCGCCAACATACACAACGGCTAGCCTTCATGCAGCCATTGTTGAAATCTTTGCGCTTGATGGTGCTTACATGCGCTACTCAACTATCCAAAACTGGTCAGATAGCGTCTACAACTTGGTAACTAAACGTGCTACCGCTAAGAAAAATGCGACTGTTGAGTGGATTGATGGTAACCTTGGTGCCGAAGTTACTATGAAGTACCCATCTGTTTACCTTGATGGAGAGGGTGCGCGTGGTACCATGCTTTCAATCGCCTTCGCCAATGCAGGTCAACACCAAGATACAGGGGCTAAGATGATTCACAATGCACCGCATACATCATCATCTATTGTCTCTAAATCTATTGCTCGTAATGGTGGTAAGGTTGACTACCGTGGACAAGTTACTTTCAACAAGGATTCTAAGAAATCGGTATCTCACATCGAATGTGACACCATCTTGATGGATGACTTATCTAAATCAGACACTATCCCATTCAACGAAATCCACAACTCACAAGTTGCCCTTGAACACGAAGCTAAAGTTTCTAAGATTTCTGAAGAGCAACTCTACTACCTCATGAGCCGTGGACTCTCAGAACAAGAAGCAACAGAGATGATTGTTATGGGATTTGTGGAACCATTCACCAAAGAACTTCCAATGGAATATGCTGTTGAGCTTAACCGCTTGATTAGTTATGAAATGGAAGGATCAGTTGGGTAAAAACTCTGATAATCTAAAGGGACCAGATGGTCCTTTTTGTTTTGCATGAAAAATCGAGAAATGAGCTCTAGATAACTGTTAGGAACAGAGTAATTGCAAAGTGTAGAAAGCGTTTACAACTTTTATTTAAAAAGATATAATAGATTTGAATAGCAAGTAATGGAGGGGACTAATATGGGAGTGTATAACAGTGACTGGCTACTCAATCAAATTCGTGGGACTGCTAATGTGGTCAGTAAGGCTTTTAAGTTTGAGACTTTAGATATTGATTTAGGTCAGGTGGAGGACGAGCAAGGTCACACGATTGATGGCAATGACTACATTGACGACTTGTTGATCCATGAACAGTATGATCAGGCAACTACCTTCATTCATAGTCAACTCAAGCGTTTGACAACTAATGACTATAATCTCCTTGTCAGCGTCTATATTGAGTATTTGGAGAATTTGCCACCTGTAATAAGGCAAAAACACCATTTTGATGATAGAAAAATAGCAAGTTTGAGGGAAAAACTGTCCGAATTTTCATGGTAATTTGATAGAGAGTGTGGAAGCGAAACGCCGAGCGTTTACGATTTTTCCACCCTCTTTTTTGTGTTATAATAGAATCACTATGGATAAATTAATTAAAACAATTTCAGAATCAGGTTCTTTCCGTGCTTATGTTCTTGATAGCACAGAAACTGTTAGAACCGCACAAGAAAAACACAATACTCTATCATCATCGACAGTTGCTTTGGGGCGTACCCTTATTGCTAACCAGATCTTGGCTGCTAACCAAAAAGGTGAGAGCAAAATTACGGTTAAGGTTATCGGAAACAGCTCTTTTGGGCATATCATCTCAGTAGCTGATACCAAAGGACATGTTAAGGGCTACATCCAAAATCCAGGTGTGGATATCAAGAAAACAGCGACTGGTGAAGTTTTGGTGGGTCCTTTCATGGGGCAAGGACAGTTTGTCTCAATCATCGATTATGGAACTGGTAATCCTTACACGTCATCAACACCACTTATTTCTGGTGAAATTGGTGAAGACTTTGCCTACTATTTGACAGAATCTGAGCAAACGCCATCTGCTGTTGGTCTTAATGTACTTCTTGACGAAGAGGACAAGGTTAAGGTTGCTGGTGGTTTCATGCTTCAAGTCTTGCCAGGAGCTAGCGAGGAAGAAATCGCTCGTTACGAAAAACGTATCCAGGAGATGCCAGCCATTTCAACGCTTTTGGAGTCTGATGACCATATCGAAGCTCTCTTGAATGCCATTTATGGGGATGAACCTTTCAAACGTTTGTCTGAAGAGGAGCTTAGCTTTGAGTGTGATTGCTCACGTGAACGTTTTGAAAATGCCCTCTTGACGCTTGGTAAGGATGAACTTCAAGCCATGAAAGACGAGGATCATGGGGCTGAAATCGTCTGCCAATTCTGCCAAACTAAGTATGAATTTTCAGAAGCTGACTTGGAGGAACTCATCAATGACTAAACTTAATTCGTCCTTCATGATTGGAAACGTGGAGATTCCTCATCGTACAGTATTAGCTCCGATGGCAGGTGTTACCAACTCGGCTTTCCGTACCATTGCCAAGGAATTCGGTGCTGGTCTCGTAGTTATGGAGATGATTTCTGAAAAAGGTCTCCTCTACAATAATGAGAAAACCCTTCATATGCTTCATATTGATGAGAATGAGCATCCAATGTCTATCCAGCTTTTCGGTGGTGATGCTGAGGGCTTGAAGCGTGCAGCGGACTTTATCCAGATCAATACCAAGGCCGATATTGTTGATATCAACATGGGTTGTCCAGTCAATAAGGTCGTCAAAAATGAAGCGGGTGCCAAGTGGCTTAAGGATCCAGACAAGATTTACCACATCGTCAAGGAAGTAACATCAGTACTTGATATTCCTTTGACTGTTAAGATGCGTACAGGTTGGTCAGACAGTGATTTGGCTGTGGAAAATGCTCTTGCAGCTGAGTCTGCAGGTGTTTCTGCCCTTGCTATGCACGGTCGTACGCGTGAGCAGATGTACACAGGTCACTGTGATCATGAGACTTTGGCTCGTGTTGCTAAGGCTATCACCAAGATTCCATTTATCGGAAATGGTGATGTTCGCAGTGTTCAAGATGCGAAACTTATGATTGAAGAACTTGGTGTAGATGCTGTTATGGTGGGTCGTGCAGCTATGAACAATCCTTACATCTTCACGCAAATCAACCACTTCTTCGAAACAGGAGAGGAGTTGCCAGAGCTTCCATTTGATAAGAAATTGGACATCGCTGAAGACCACCTCAAACGTTTGGTAGATCTTAAAGGTGAAAAGATTGCTGTTCGTGAATTCCGTGGTCTTGCACCACACTATCTTCGTGGAACAGCCGGAGCAGCCAAGGTTCGTGGCGAAGTCTCACGTGCCGAGTCTGTGGCTCAGGTCGAAGAAATCTTTGCGACTTTACGATAAATCTATATCTGATGAAAACTTAACCAGCTTGGTTAGGTTTTTATTTCACCTTTATTCTTCCTTGATAGTGATGATAGCTCATCTCTAATCTTTTTTTGATCCTCCCTTGCAAAACCTCTGTGTTTTCGATATAATTAACTGGTTAAGTAAATGGAGAAAGCAATGCTAGAACTAGAAGAACAAGTAAATCAATTGATTAATCAGATTTTGCTTAAGGCTGAAAATCAGCATGAGCTCCTCATTGGTCAGTGCCGTAGTCAGGTTAAGTTGACCAATACTCAGGAGCATATTCTCATGCTTTTGTCTGAGGGACGAAAGACCAATTCTGAGTTGGCTAAGACCCTCAATGTCAGCCAGGCTGCTGTTACCAAGGCAGTAAAAACCTTGGTCAAAGAGGGCATGTTGGAGGCTAAGAAAGACAAGGATGATGGGCGCGTGACCTACTTTGTCTTGACACAAGAAGCTCAACCCATAGCCCAAGAGCATGAGGAACACCACCAAGAGACCTTGGGGGTCTATCGGTCTGTATTGAATCAGTTCGATAATCAAGAGCGGCAGGTGATTGGACGTTTCTTGACAAAATTAGCAGAAAAAATCGAGGAATAAGATGCGCTATATTACAGTTGAAGGACTGAGCTTCCAGTATGATGCGGAGCCCGTTCTGGACAATATTCATTATCATTTGGATTCTGGGGAGTTTGTAACCCTAACTGGGGAAAATGGAGCTGCCAAGTCAACGCTCATTAAGGCTACCCTAGGAATTCTCAAGCCTAAGAAGGGAACTGTAACCATCTCGGAAACCAATAAAGATGGTAAAAAGCTTCGCATGGCCTATCTTCCACAGCAGATTGCCAGCTTTAATGCAGGTTTTCCAAGCACGGTCTACGAGTTTGTTAAGTCTGGTCGTTATCCTCGTCAGGGCTGGTTCCGTCGTTTGACTAAGCACGACTTGGAGCACGTTCAACGTGCCCTTGAGTCTGTAGGTATGTGGGAAAATCGTCACAAGCAGATTGGACGTCTCTCAGGAGGGCAAAAGCAACGTGCCGTTATTGCTCGTATTTTTGCCTCAGATCCAGATATCTTTGTCTTGGATGAGCCAACGACGGGTATGGATGCAGGAACAGCCAATACTTTCTATGAACTCATGCACCACTCGGCTCACAAGCATGGCAAGTCTGTCTTGATGATTACCCACGACCCAGAGGAAGTCAAGGAGTACACAGACCGTAATATTCATCTGGTTCGTAACCAGAAATTGCCTTGGCGTTGTTTCAATGTCCATGAAAAGGATGGAGAGGAGCACAAACATGATTAGTGAATTATTAGCCTATGATTTTATGCAACGTGCTATTCTCGCCGTGATTGCCATCAGCATCTTTTCGCCAATTTTGGGGCTCTTCTTAATTCTTCGTCGTCAGAGTCTGATGAGTGATACCTTGAGTCACGTGTCCCTAGCTGGGGTGGCTGTTGGGATTTTCTTGGGACTATCAACCACTTGGATGACCCTTGTGGTTGTGGTTATTGCTGCTTTGGTTTTAGAATATCTTAGGGTTAGTTACAAGCATTATATGGAGATTTCAACGGCTATCCTCATGTCAATGGGATTGGCAGTGGCTCTTATTCTTAGTAACAAGGCGGGTAGCAGTAGCATGAGTCTGGATAGCTATCTTTTTGGTTCTATCATCACGATTAGCTCTGAGCAGGTGCGTGCCCTCTTTGTTATTGCGGCCATTGTACTGGTCTTGACCCTACTCTTTATTCGTCCTATGTATCTTTTGACCTTTGACGAGGATACCGCTCATGTGGATGGCTTGCCAGTTCGTCTCATGTCCCTCCTCTTCAATATTGTGACTGGGATAGCGATTGCCCTAATGATTCCAGCAGCAGGATCACTTTTGGTTTCTACCATCATGATTCTTCCTGCAGCTATTGGTATGAAAATAGGTCAAACCTTTAAATCTGTTATTTTCTGGGCTATTGGTATTGGTTTGGTTGGAATGCTCTCTGGTATCTTTATTTCCTATTATTGGGAAACACCAGCTAGTGCAACTATTACCCTTATCTTCATCGCCTTCTTTGGTCTGGTATCCATCTTTGAACCTCTCTTAAAAGCAGAGTAAATAATAGAAGAAAAGAGCTTGAGAAATCAAGCTCTTTTTGTGATATACTAAAGTGGTTTTTGAGAGAAGTTAAAATAAGAATGGTAGATTTCTAGGCAGAAAAAATGATTAGTTTTTTCTGGTGTCTACTATTATTTGTAACAGTAACAAAAAAGGAGAAAACATGGAAATCTTTTTAACGAGTATATCGGGAATCCTAGTCATCTTAGGTATGATTTTAGTGGGATTCGTTATGGGCGAAAAAGGCTGGTTTGATGACAAGTCACGTGGTCTGATTGCAAAGTTAGTTACTCAAATTGCCCTGCCTTGCTATATGCTCTATACGATCACACAGCGTTTCACCGCGGCAGACCTGCTTAAAATGTTGCCAGAATTGCGTTTTCCTGCACTGTCCATGGTGATTTTACTTGGTATTGCGACAGCGGTGGCTAGTATTTTTGCAGTGAAAAAGGAGCGTCGCGGCCTCTTTATTTCCATGTTTTTTAATTCAAACACCATTTTTGTGGGGCTCCCTATCAATCAAGCCCTCTTTGGCGATGCTAGTATTCCCTATGTTCTTATCTATTATATGTGCAATACGACCTTTTTCTGGACCTTGGGAACATACCTTATTCAGCGGGATGGAGAAGGAGAGGCAGAATTTGATTTAAAAACAAGTCTGAAAAAGATCTTCTCACCCCCTCTAATGGGCTTCATGTTAGGTCTTATTATTGTTATCCTTCATATTAAATTACCAACTTTTTTAGCCAGTGACTTGCAGTATTTGGGGAGCTTGACGACTCCTTTATCTATGATTTTCATCGGTTTGTCAGTGTCAAATACAGGTGTGAAGCAGTTGGTTCTTAAAAAGGACCAGGTATTGATTTTGTTGGGACGCTTTGTAGTTGCCCCTCTCTTGATGGCTGCCATTGTTTACTGGGCACCTCTCCCAACTTTGATGAAACAAGTTTTTATCATCCAGTCTGCCATGCCTGTCATGACCAATGCTCCAGTAGTTGCTAAACTCTATGGAGCTGATAGTGATTACGCAGCTGTTATGGTTACTGAGACTACCCTTGCAACCATGATTGTTATCCCAATTTTGATGGTTCTTATGGCTTAAAAATAATCAAGTAACCCCTGTTTTTCTGGGGGTTTTTAAATTTGTAAAAAAATTCAAAAAAAGTTTACGAAAACGCTTTACAAATCGTAAAAAGATGCTATAATAATTACATAAGTTATGCAAGCGTTTGCATCGAAACGTAGGAGGAAATGAAATGAATAAGCTAAAAGAAAAATTTGGCTTTGAGTTCTGGCAAAAATTCGGTAAAGCCCTCATGGTTGTTATCGCAGTTATGCCAGCAGCAGGTCTCATGATCTCACTCGGTAAAACAGTTGCCATGATTAATCCAAACGTGGCACCACTCGTTATTACTGGTGGATTTCTTGAGCAGATTGGTTGGGGGGTTATTGGTAACCTTCACATCTTGTTCGCCCTTGCCATTGGTGGTAGCTGGGCTAAGGAACGTGCAGGCGGTGCCTTTGCGGCAGGTCTTGCCTTTATCTTGATTAACCGTTTGACTGGTTCAATCTTTGGTGTTACTTCAGATATTCTTGCTGATAAGGCTGCTACAGTCCACACCATTTTTGGTCAATCAATCAAGGTATCTGATTACTTCATCAGTGTTATGGAAGCTCCAGCCCTCAACATGGGTGTGTTCGTAGGTATCATCTCTGGTTTCATCGGAGCTACTGCCTTCAACAAATACTATAACTTCCGTAAATTGCCAGAAGCTTTGTCATTCTTCAATGGTAAACGCTTCGTACCATTCGTAGTTATTCTTCGTTCAGCTATCGCAGCTATCGTCCTTGCTATCGTATGGCCAGTTATCCAATCAGGAATCAACGGCTTCGGTATGTGGATTGCCAACTCAAAAGAAACTGCTCCAATCTTGGCACCGTTCTTGTTCGGTACTTTGGAACGTCTTCTCTTGCCATTTGGTCTCCACCACATGTTGACTATCCCAATTAACTACACTCAATTGGGTGGTACTTACCACGTATTGACTGGTGCCGCTAAAGGTACTGAAGTATTGGGTCAAGACCCACTCTGGCTTGCTTGGGTTACTGACCTTGCAAACCTTAAAGGTGGACACCCAGAACAATACAAACACCTTCTTGAATCTGTTACACCAGCCCGCTTTAAAGTTGGTCAAATGATCGGTTCATTCGGTATCTTGATGGGTATCGTAGTAGCCATCTACCGTAACGTCGATGATGATAAAAAACATCAATACAAAGGGATGTTGACTGCAACTGCACTTGCAACATTCTTGACAGGGGTAACAGAGCCAATCGAGTACATGTTCATGTTCGTGGCTACTCCACTTTACATCGTTTATGCTTTGGTACAAGGATGTGCCTTTGCCATGGCTGATATCGTTAACCTTCGTGTTCACTCATTCGGTTCTATCGAGTTCTTGACACGTACACCACTTGCTATTAACGCTGGTTTGGCGATGGATATCGTTAACTTCATTTGGGTAACTGTACTCTTTGGTGTTATCATGTTCTTCATCGCAAACTTCATGATTAAGAAATTTGACTACGCTACACCAGGACGTAACGGTAACTACGAGCAAGGTGATGATGCCCCTGCAGGAGATGGTGCAGCAGCAAGTGCTGGAACAAGCTCAGCAAGCTCACAAGTTATCAATATCATCAACCTTCTTGGTGGACGTGCTAACATCGTCGACGTTGACGCATGTATGACTCGTCTCCGCGTTACTGTTAAAGAAGCTGATAAAGTCGGAACTGAAGAACAATGGAAAGCTGAAGGAGCTATGGGTCTTGTCATGAAAGGACAAGGGGTTCAAGCTATCTATGGTCCTAAAGCTGACGTATTGAAATCTGATATCCAAGACGTTCTTGATTCAGGTGAAGTTATTCCTGAAACACTTCCAAGTCAAATGACTGCTGTTCAAAAAGCAGAAGCTACATTTAAAGGTGTGACTGATGAAGTGCATTCAGTTGCTGATGGTCAAGTTATCAACATCGAAGATGTTAAAGACCCAGTATTCTCACAAAAAATGATGGGTGATGGCTTCGCTGTAGAACCAGAAAACGGTAAAATCGTTTCACCAGTAGCTGGTAAAGTGACAAGCATCTTCCCAACTAAACACGCTCTTGGTTTGGTAACAGATAATGGTCTTGAAGTTTTGGTTCACATCGGACTTGACACTGTTAGTCTTGAAGGTAAACCATTCGACGTTAAAGTTACTGAAGGTCAAACAGTTGCTGCAGGTGATCTCTTGGTTGAAGCAAACCTTGATGCTATCCGTGAAGCAGGTCGTGAAACATCTACAGTTGTTGTCTTTACAAATGCAGATGCAATCAAATCAGTTAAAGTAGAACATACAGGTAAATTGGCTGCTAACGCTCCAGTTGCAGAAGTAGAACTTTAATTTGCTAAACGATAAACAAGCAGACAGCCCTTGGGCTGTTTTGTTTGTAAATGACCCTATGTCATTTCTAGATGCAAGTCAGAAGAGGGATAAACTTATGAAATTTCTAACTTTAAATACTCACAGTTGGATGGAAGAAGATGCTGAAGGAAAATTCCAAACCTTAAAGGAACATATTCTAAAGGCTAAGTATGATATTATTTGCTTCCAAGAAGTTAACCAAGAAATAGAGACTTCTGTTGTGGACACGGATGCTTACTATCATGCACTTCCATCAGCAACACCAATCCATCAAGATCACTTTGTCCGTCTTCTTGTGGAAAAGTTGGCTGAAGAAGGGCTTCAATACCATTGGACTTGGGCCTATAATCACATTGGTTATGATCACCTTAATGAGGGGGTTGCCGTCTTGTCACGTCAACCATTGACAGCTAGCGAAATCTTGGTTTCAGATGTTGATGATCCAACGGACTACCATACACGCCGTGTAGCAGTTGCTGAAACTACTGTAGATGGCCGAGAAGTTGCTGTTGCTAGTGTTCACCTTTCATGGTGGGACAAAGGTTTCCAAGAAGAGTGGGCACGTATTGAAGAACGTTTCAAAGCTATTGGGAAACCGCTCATCCTAGCAGGTGACTTTAATAACCCAGCAGGACGCGAAGGTCATCAAGCCATCTTGGCTAGCTCGCTCAATCTTCAAGATAGTTTTGAAGTAGCTAAAGAAACAACTGGTAGCTATACAGTTGGACCAGGTATCGATGGCTGGAAGGGCAATGAAGAGCCTTTACGTATCGATTATGTCTTTGCTAGCCAAGATTGGACAGTAGAGCGCCTTAGTGTGATTTTTGACGGCAATAATCAACCTTTGGTAAGTGACCACTACGGTCTTGAAGCAGAATTAACATTTAAGTAGAAACTGTATCCTATTATGACCTAATAAGGGTAAAAAACATTGTCAAAAGACAAATAAAAGAGTAAACTAGAAGCTATAATTGAATTTTTATAAGGAGAGACTAATGGCTCATATTACATTTGATTATTCAAAAGTTTTGGATAAATTTGTAGCACCACACGAAGTGGACAACCTTCAAGCACAAGTAACAGTAGCAGACGAAATGATTCGCAAAGGAACTGGCCCAGGGGCAGACTTCCTTGGATGGCGTGATCTTCCAGAAAACTACGATCGTGAAGAATTTGATCGTATCTTGAAAGCTGCTGAAAAAATCAAAGAAGAAAGCGATGTTTTGGTTGTTATCGGTATCGGTGGTTCTTACCTTGGTGCCAAAGCAGCCATTGACTTCTTGAATCATCACTTTGCTAACCTTCAAACAAAAGAAGAACGCAAAGCACCACAAATCGTTTACGCTGGTAACTCAATTTCATCAACTTATCTTGCAGACTTGCTTGAGTATGTTGAAGATAAAGACTTCTCAGTTAACGTTATCTCTAAATCAGGTACAACAACTGAACCAGCTATCGCTTTCCGTGTTTTCAAGGAACTCCTTGTTAAGAAATACGGTCAAGAAGAAGCAAACAAACGTATCTACGCAACAACTGACCGCCAAAAAGGTGCAGTTAAAGTTGAAGCAGATGCTAACGGTTGGGAAACTTTCGTTGTTCCAGATGACATCGGTGGACGTTTCTCAGTATTGACAGCTGTAGGTCTTTTGCCAATCGCAGCTTCAGGTGCTGATATCAAAGCCCTTATGGAAGGTGCTAACGCTGCACGTAAAGAGTATTCTTCATCTAAAATCTCTGAAAACGAAGCTTACCAATACGCTGCACTTCGTAACATCCTTTACCGTAAAGGTTACACAACTGAAATCTTGGCTAACTATGAACCATCACTTCAATACTTCTCAGAATGGTGGAAACAATTGGCTGGTGAATCTGAAGGTAAAGACCAAAGAGGTATCTACCCAACATCAGCAAACTTCTCAACAGACTTGCACTCTCTTGGACAATTTATCCAAGAAGGTACACGTAACCTCTTTGAGACAGTTGTTCGTGTGGAAAAACCACGTAAGAACGTGATTATCCCTGAATTGGAAGAAGATCTTGATGGACTTGGTTACCTCCAAGGTAAAGATGTTGACTTTGTTAACAAAAAAGCAACAGACGGTGTTCTTCTTGCACACACAGATGGTGATGTGCCAAATATGTTCATCACTCTTCCTGAACAAGATGCCTTTACATTAGGTTACATCATCTACTTCTTTGAAATTGCTATCGCCCTTTCAGGTTACTTGAATGCTATCAACCCATTCGACCAACCAGGTGTAGAAGCATACAAGAAAAACATGTTCGCCCTTCTTGGTAAACCAGGATTTGAAGAACTTGGAGCAGAACTTAACGCTCGCTTGTAATTCTCAGATAAGATCAGCTTTGGCTGGTCTTTTTTTATCCATTTGTAGGCTAAACCCTCCATTAATGATTTCTTGTAGGTTAATTTACGAATTTTTATTTTAAATATTTTGGACTGGCTAGTTGGGTTTTGTGGCTCTTTAATTTAGAAATGATTGTTGCTATAATTAGTTCAAGTATAGGAGGATGAATCATGATTGGACCTGTGGAAATGGGTGCTTTGTTGAAAAAAATTCGTTTATCAAAGAATTTGACATTGAAAGAACTTGCTAGTGATTATTTATCAGTATCTTTCCTATCAAAATTTGAACGTGGGGAATCTGATATCTCATTATCTAGATTTTTTCTTTTGTTAGATAAATTGGATGTCAGTATTGAAGAGTTCTATGGTATCTTATCTCAAGATAATCCGACTCATACTGAAAAGTTATTAGAAAGTGCTAGTAAGGCTTATTATCAAAACGATAGTTTATCGTTACAGAAGTACGCTGGAGAAGAGCGTCATAAATTTGAGCTCACACAAGACAAATCATTTCTCTATAACAGTATTATGCTAGAATCTTTTTTGGCAAGTGTTTCAAATAAAGAGGTTGATGAAAATAAGGTAAGGGAATTAACAGACTATCTTTTTAGCATTGAACAATGGGGAAAAAGAGAGTTAATCATATTAGGAAATAGTATGTCGTTTATTTCCACCCAGACACTTAATGTTTTGACCAAGGAGATTGTGTATAGAACTAGACTTTTTGGAAATAGCGACTCAAATCAAAGAATCCGAATTAGTCTTCTCATTAATGCAGCTTATGAATTTTTACGACGTGATGAACTAGATTTAGCGAAATACTATTTAGATTTAGTCAATGATAGTGGAATTCCTGAGGTCCTCTTATATGAAAGACATGAGTTGATATTTGTGATGGGGTCTTACTTGATAAAGTCGGGTGAAGTTGCTGAAGGGAGAAATCTAATTGAGGGGTGTTTAGAAACTCTTAGGACTTTAGGTGCGGAAAAGTTATTGCTTGCTAAGGAATTAGAGTATCAAGAACTACTCAATTCCACTATATGACAATTTTTTAGAGTGAGTTAAAAAATAGAATAAACTAAGACCATAGTACGACATCACTATGGTTTTTAATTTTCAATGGATATATGGTATTCCAATGTCTTCAATTTATCCAACTGATTATATACCAAGGTGATTTAGATTGTGAGGAAATCTATGAGAACCTATATTCTTAAATACAAGTATGACAATTTAGTTCATATCTTACTGTTAGCACTGAATTCTGCTATTTTTGTGAGTGCCTCGGTAACCTTAGCTTTAATGACGAATCAGCTGGTATCGAAGCGAATCCAATCTTTTTTAGCTCTATTAGGTCTAGAGGTGGGGCTTTACGTTATTTATTTAGTTTTGAATTATGTTATTGCTGTACATCAAACAAAATTAATCCAAAAAATGGCTTTGTCTATTCGTCAGTCTTATCTTAGTAAAATTATTCACCATTCTTTTAGTGAATTCAGAAAGAGTGATATTGGAGAGCATCTCTCAGTATTAAATAATGATATCCAATTGATTGAATCAAATGGTTTTACAAGTATTTATACCCTTTGTTCAACAGTATTTACCACTTTGTTTTCAATTATCGCCTTATTAAGTTATGATGTAAGGATTGTTCTGCTAGCCATTTTTTTAACTTTGTGTCTGACCTATCTTCCCAAACCATTTACCAATAAAATGCAGAAATCAATGGAGATATTTTCCAAAGCGAATGAGGAGCTTGTTTCTGGAATAAGCGATCAGTTATATGGATATGCGGATGTTTATTACGCCAGTCGTAAACAGATATTTCTTAGACAGGTGAGGTCCATTGTTGAGAAATATATTGTACAAAAAATTATTTTTACAAAAAGAAAGACTAGTACTGAGACGCTGATGGCTTTATTTTCAGTTATCGCCCAGATGTTGATACTTCTTCTAACTGGCTTGTTAATTATTTTTGGAAATATTACTGTTGGAACCATTGCCTCAGTAGGACAGATATCAGGTAATATTTTTAACTCTCTATCCACCATTAATCAGCTACAAGTGACCATTAAGTCTGTCGATCCGATCTTAAAAAAATTTCACGATTTTCCAGAGGGTCCAAAGACTTGCATAGCGACTATTCAGGATGTTCGTTTTGAGAATGTAAGTTATCATTTTGGAGATAAGGCTATTTTTGAGGGATTCACCCAAACCTTTAAAAAAGGAGGCAAGTATGCTATTACTGGATGCTCAGGTAGTGGGAAGTCAACCCTGCTTAATATATTCCTAGGCAATCTTAAAGATTACGAGGGAAAAATCTTGTTTGGACAATTGGAGTCAAAAGAGATTGATGAGAACTCAATCGTGTCTGAATGTGCCTATGTTGGGAGTCAAACTCATATCTATAATGATACCTTGAGGAACAATCTAACCCTTTGGAACGAAGCTATTACTGATACACAAATCAAGAAAGTTCTTGAAAGAGTTAATCTTTTATCTTTCTTAAGTCGTATAGATGAGCAAGTAAGCGACGGTAGCTTTTCGGAGGGCCAAAAACAAAGAATAGGCCTGATAAGAGCATTTTTAAAAGGATGTTCTGTTGTGATTTTTGATGAAGCCACTGCAAATCTTGACCATAATAATGCTACTCGTATTGAGCACCTTTTATTAAGTGATCCTAATATCACTTATATCACGGTTACCCACCATCTTATAAAGGAAAATGAACCATATTTTGATAAGATTATTCGTTTGGGAGAGGCCACTGAGTAAATGTTTCATATGATAAATGCTTAGGATTTATTTCAATTTTACTAACGGCAGTCAAAGTGCTATAATGTAAGGGATTGTGAATTTAGCAAGCTTTGCTATTTTCAAAAAAGAAAAAACAAATCAGAGATACAAATCTCTTAGAAGAGGTGAATCCCATGGGACGTAAATGGGCTAATATCGTTGCTAAGAAAACTGCAAAAGATGGTGCAAACTCTAAGGTTTACGCTAAGTTTGGTGTCGAAATTTATGTGGCTGCTAAACAAGGTGAACCAGATCCAGAATCAAACTCAGCTTTGAAATTTGTTTTGGAGCGTGCTAAACAAGCGCAAGTGCCAAAACACGTTATTGATAAGGCCATTGATAAGGCTAAAGGTAACACTGATGAAACTTTCGTTGAAGGACGTTATGAAGGGTTTGGACCAAATGGTTCTATGATTATCGTAGATACTTTGACTTCAAACGTTAACCGTACAGCTGCTAACGTACGTACTGCCTTTGGTAAAAACGGTGGTAACATGGGTGCTTCAGGTTCTGTTTCATACATGTTTGATAAAAAAGGTGTTATCGTATTTGCAGGTGAAGATGCAGATGCTATCTTTGAACAATTGCTTGAAGCAGATGTAGAAGTTGAAGATGTGGAAGCAGAAGATGGTACTATCACTGTTTATACTGAGCCAACAGATCTTCACAAAGCTTTGGAAGCTCTCCGTGCTAACGGACAAGAAGAGTTCCAAGTAACTGAACTTGAAATGATTCCACAAACTGAGGTTACTCTTGAAGGTGAAGACCTTGAAGTTTTCGAAGGACTTATTGATGCGCTTGAAGCAGACGATGATGTTCAAAAGGTATATCACAACGTAGCAGATATGTAATCTTATTCAACACTTTCCGTCTCATGGAAAGTGTTTTTATGTGGTCTGTCTAAGGATTTGTCTTGCTTGTCCTGACTTAATCTGATATAGTAGTAGCCAAGTGAATTATTGGAGGAATACGAAATATGAATATGATGCTAGTTTTGGCCATTTATGTGGTCGCAATTGTTGCTTATGTAGCTTTCAGCCGTCGTCGCCAAGCAAAGGCACAGGAAGATCGTTTTGCAGGTCTTGCTAAGGGTGCTGAGGTTGAAACAATCGGTGGTTTGATTGCTATTGTCGATGAGATTGACAAAGAAAATAACCGTATTGTTTTGGATGCAGAAGGTGTCTTCTTGACCTTTGATTTGAGTCGTTCAATCATGAAAGTAATCACACCAGCACCAACTACAGAAACAGCAGAAACAACTAAAAAGACAATTATAGAAGAAGATTCAGCAATTGAGTCTGCTGATGAAAACTAAGATGTGTATTTAAGACTAGGTTAAATCCTGGTCTTTTTGCGTTTTCTAATCTTATCGGTATTAAAAGCTGTTCAGAACCCCTGAAAATGTGGTAAAATAAAGGGTAAACTATATTTAGAGGATATTCCATGTTTAAATTTAGAAAAAAATCTCATCAAGAGGTTCTAGATAATATTCCCAACCATATCGGTATTATTATGGATGGAAATGGCCGTTGGGCTAAAAAGCGTCTACAACCACGTGTGATGGGGCATAAGGCTGGGATGGATGCCTTGCAAAAGGTAACTATCGAAGCGTCACAACTTGGAGTTAAGGTATTGACAGTATATGCCTTCTCAACTGAAAACTGGTCACGCCCACAAGATGAAGTGAAATTCATCATGAATTTACCAGTTGAATTTTTTAACAAGTATGTACCAGAATTAGACAAAAACAATGTTCGTATTTTGACAATCGGAGATAACAGTCGTCTGCCTAAGGAAACCTTAGATGCTCTTGAAAAGGCAGTTGAGCAGACAAAACATAATTCCGGTTTGGTTCTCAACTTTGCACTGAACTATGGTGGTCGTGCGGAGATTGTATCTGCAGTTCAAGCGATTGCTAAAGAGGTTGAAGCAGGCAAACTCAGTCCTGAAGCTATTGATGAAGATCTCATTGCTAAGCATTTGATGACAGATAAATTGCCTTACCTCTACCGTGATCCAGATTTGATTATCCGTACGAGTGGCGAGCTTCGTCTTAGTAATTTCTTGCCTTGGCAATCTGCCTATAGTGAGTTTTACTTCACAGATGTTTTCTGGCCAGACTTTGACCAGCAGGGGCTACGTCAAGCCATCTCTGACTACAATAAACGTCACCGTCGCTTCGGTGGTGTCTAGAAAGGACCTCTCATGCAAGAACGTTTAATTGGTGGGGGTGTGGCAGCAGCCATTTTCCTCCCATTGCTCTTTATCGGCGGTCTTCCTTTCCAACTTTTAGTTGGGGCTATGGCCATGGTTGCGGTGTCTGAGATGCTTCGCATGAAGCACTTGGAGATTTTCTCTATCGAGGGTATTTTATCAATGGTGGCAGCCTTTATCTTGGCTGTACCGATTGATCGGTATTTTATCAGTCTTCCAACAAATGCTAGTGTGACAGGTTTCGCTGTTATTTCATTTTTGATTCTAGCAGGGACTGTCCTTAATAGCGACCACTATTCTTTTGATGATGCAGCTTATCCAATCGCATCTGCCTTTTATGTTGGTTTTGGTTTACAAAATCTCATTGCAGCACGTTTGGATAGTTGGGAAAAGGTTCTCTTTGCCCTTTTTATTGTTTGGGCAACGGATATTGGGGCTTACCTCTTTGGTCGTCAATTTGGTCAGAATAAGTTATTGCCAAAAGTATCACCAAATAAGACTATTGAAGGTAGTGTCGGTGGTATCTTATCAGCAATCATTGTGGCTCTTATCTTTGGGTTGATTAACCACGGAGTTTATGCCCCTCATAACTTCTTCTGGTTGCTTATCTGTACGATTCTCTTTAGTATTTTTGGTCAATTTGGTGATTTGGTTGAATCAGCTATTAAACGTCACTTTGGCGTTAAAGACTCAGGCAATCTCATTCCTGGGCATGGTGGTATTTTGGACCGTTGTGACAGCTGGATTTTCGTTTTCCCAATCATGCACTTCCTAGGACTTTTTTAAGAGTGGGGGTGTCTAGATGAAAGCTATTATTACCTTTTTACTGATTTTCTGTGTGATTGTCGTTTTCCATGAGTTTGGTCATTTCTTTTTCGCCAAACGTTCAGGAATTTTGGTTCGTGAATTTGCCATTGGTATGGGACCGAAAATTTTTGCACACACTGGTAAGGATGGTACCGTTTATACTATCCGTATCCTCCCTTTAGGTGGTTATGTCCGTATGGCTGGTTGGGGTGAAGATACAACTGAGATTAAAACAGGTAGCCCTGCCAGTCTAACGATTGGATCAGATGGTAAGGTAAGACGTATCAACCTTTCGGATCGCCAGATTGATCAGACGGCTTTGCCTATGAACGTCACTGCCTATGATTTGGAGGATAAGTTAACCATTACAGGTCTAGTCCTAGATGAGACCAAGACCTATGAGGTTGATCATGATGCCACTATCGTTGAGGAGGATGGTACAGAACTTCGTATCGCTCCTAAGGATGTCCAATATCAAAATGCAAGCATTTGGGGACGTTTAATTACCAACTTTGCTGGTCCTATGAATAACTTCATTCTTGGGGTGCTTGTCTTTATTATCTTAGCCTTTGTTCAAGGTGGTGTTCAAGATACATCGACCAACCGTATCCAGGTAGCCGATGGAGGCGCTGCTCAGGTGGCAGGCTTGAAAAATGGTGATGCTATCGAGGCTATCAATAAGGACAAGGTTACTGATTGGGACAGCTTGAAGGAAGCATTGACAGAGAATACCCAAAAATTCTCCAAAGGTGACAGCCTTTCTGTGACAGTTAAGAGAAGTAACGGTCAGGAAGAAACAATCTCTGTTAAACCTCAGGAGAACCAAGGTAGCTATTTTTTGGGTGTTTCTCCTGCTTTAAAAACAAGTCTTAAAGATAAGATTTTTGGTGGTTTCCAAATGGCTTGGGAAGGGGCCTTCAAAATTCTCGTAGCACTTAAGGGGCTTATCACCAACTTTAGTTTGAATAAACTTGGTGGACCGGTTGCTATGTTCCAGATGTCTGCCCAGGCTTCAGAAAATGGCTTGATTTCCATTCTTAACCTTATGGGGATGCTCTCAATTAACTTGGGAATTTTCAATCTTATCCCAATTCCAGCCCTTGACGGTGGAAAAATTGTTATGAATATTATTGAAGCCATTCGTCGTAAACCACTTAATCAAGAAATTGAAAGCTATATTACACTTGCAGGTGTTGCTATCATGGTTGTTCTTATGATTGCAGTTACTTGGAATGATATTATGCGTGCTTTCTTTTAATTAGAAACAAAGAAACGAAAGGAAGTCTAAGGGACTTGAGCCAAGGGCCAGCCTCCTTAGTATGTAAATGATGAAACAAAGTAAAATGTTGATTCCAACACTTCGTGAAATGCCAAGTGATGCTCAAGTTATCAGTCATGCCCTTATGGTACGTGCGGGTTACGTGCGTCAGGTTTCTGCTGGTATTTATGCTTATATGCCATTGGCAAATCGTGCTATCGAGAAATTCAAAACCATCATGCGTGAGGAGTTTGAAAAAATTGGTGCGGTTGAAATGTTGGCGCCAGCGCTTTTGACAGCAGATTTGTGGCGTGAGTCAGGCCGTTATGAAACTTACGGTGAAGACCTTTATAAACTTAAAAACCGTGATAAATCTGACTTTATCCTCGGTCCAACTCACGAAGAAACGTTTACAGCCTTGGTTCGTGATGCGGTTAAATCATACAAACAATTGCCACTTAATCTCTACCAAATCCAATCAAAATACCGTGATGAAAAACGTCCTCGTAACGGTCTTCTTCGTACACGTGAATTTATCATGAAGGATGCTTATAGTTTCCACCAAAACTATGAAGATTTGGATGTAACCTATGAAGACTACCGTAAAGCTTATGAGGCTATCTTTACACGTGCTGGCCTTGAATTTAAGGGTATCATCGGTGATGGTGGTGCCATGGGTGGTAAGGATTCTCAAGAATTCATGGCGGTCACTCCTGAGCGTACAGATCTCAACCGTTGGGTAGTTCTTGACAAGTCAATTGCTTCATTGGATGAGATTCCAGAAGATGTCATGGAAGAAATCAAGAAAGAATTGACATCATGGTTGGTATCTGGTGAAGACACAATTGCTTACTCTACAGAGTCAAGCTATGCAGCTAACCTTGAGATGGCAACAAACGCCTACACACCAGCGACCAAGGTTGTGACTCAAGAAGAAGTGACTCGAGTTGAAACGCCAAATTGCAAGTCAATTGATGAAGTTGCTGCTTTCTTGAATGTTCCAGAAGAACAAACCATCAAGACTTTGCTTTTCATTGCTGATGATGAACCAGTGGTGGCCCTTCTTGTCGGTAATGATCAGGTTAACGATGTGAAGTTGAAAAACTACCTTGCTGCTGATTTCCTTGAACCAGCTACAGAAGATGAAGCACGTCAAGTCTTTGGCGCTAACTTCGGTTCTCTTGGTCCAGTTAACCTTCCTGAAAATGTTCGTATCGTTGCGGACCGTAAGGTTCAAGACGTGGCTAATGCGGTTGTTGGAGCCAATGAAGATGGTTACCACTTGACAGGGGTTAACCCAGAGCGTGACTTCAAGGCAGAATACGTGGATATTCGTGAAGTTAAAGAGGGTGAAATTTCACCAGATGGTCAAGGTGTCCTTCAGTTTGCGCGTGGTATCGAGATTGGTCATATCTTTAAACTTGGTACACGTTACTCTGAAAGTATGGGTGCTAATGTTCTTGATGAAAATGGCCGTGCTGTTCCAATTATCATGGGATGTTACGGCATCGGTGTAAGCCGTATCTTGTCAGCTGTGATCGAACAACATGCACGTCTCTTTGTTAACAAGACCCCAAAAGGTCAATACCGCTATGCATGGGGAATTAACTTCCCTAAAGAATTGGCTCCATATGATGTTCACTTGATTACAGTTAACACTAAGGATGAGGAAGCCAATGCTTTGACAGAACGTTTGGAAGCTGCTCTTATGGCTGAAGGCTATGATGTCTTGACAGATGATCGTAATGAGCGTGTTGGTTCTAAATTCTCTGACAGTGACCTTATCGGACTTCCGATCCGTGTGACAGTTGGTAAAAAAGCCAGCGAAGGTGTTGTCGAAGTTAAAATCAAGGCAACAGGTGATACTATTGAAGTTAATGCCGATAACTTGATTGAGACACTTGCTATCTTAACAACAGAACAAAATGCTTAATATAAAAAATCTTTTCTTGCAGGAGCAAGAAGAGATTTTTCTTTTGTAGTGACAATGATAAATTGAGAGAAAAGAGAGTAAATTCCAATTTGACAGAATTGTCTAAATAGTGTAAACTTAAGACTATCATAACTACGGAGGCATCACATGCTTAACAAAGCGACCCATTTGGGAAATCTTAAAGCTTTTTATTACTTTAGTTTCTTTAGATAGGACGTTTGTGTTTCAGGATACAAGCGTCAGTCAGTTTGTATCTATGAAGCTAAAGCATTTTGTGATGGATTAGCCGATTAGATGAATAGGTCTAACCGGTGACATAAGCTAGCCTGTGCTAGTCAAGATGCATAAAACCAGTTGGGCCTGTCCTAACTGGTTTTTTTCATACCGTGGTCTATTTTTAATTTTCATTTGACCCTATCGTCTCGGAAAAAAGATGAAAGAAAATTGGAAATAGATAGAATAAAAAATAGAGGTATACAAGATGAAGAAATTCTTGGTCAGTATGATGGCTGTTATTACAGCTGTCCTCTTGGTAGCATGTTCCAATGCTTCTAATAAAGATTTGGTTCACGTCGGTGTGCTCCAATATGTGGAACATCCTTCCTTGTCAGCGACACGTAAAGGGTTCATTGAAGAACTCAAAGAGGAAGGTTACGTCGACGGTAAGAACATCAAAATCGATTATCAGAATGCACAAGGAGATCAGTCTAACTTGCAGACGATTTCTCAGTCGCTTATTGAAGATAATGATGTCATGTTAGCTATCGCAACCCCAGCAGCCCAGTCTTTGAGTAGTTTGACAAAGGACAAGCCAATTCTCTTTACAGCTGTTACAGATCCAGTTTCAGCTAAATTGGTTAAGTCTATGGACAATGTTGGAGGAAATGTGACAGGGACAAGCGACATGTCACCAATCAACAAACAAGTCGAGTTGTTGAAAAAGGTCCTTCCAAACACTAAAAAAGTTGGGATTATGTACACGACCAGCGAGCGTAACTCAGAAGTTCAGGTTGAAGAAGCCAAGAAATACTTCAAGGAAGCTGGTATTGAAACGGTTATCAAAGGAATTTCATCAACCAATGATATCCAAGATACAGCCAAGAGCTTGATGAGTCAGACCGAAGTCATCTTCATCCCAACTGACAATACCATTGTTAGTGCTATTAATACCTTGGTAGATCTTTCTAAAGAGACTAAGGTTCCAGTTGTTGGTAGTGACGCTGGTAGTGTAGAAAAAGGTGTCCTGTTCACTTATGGAACTAACTATGAAGCGCTTGGACGTCAAACAGGTAAGTTGGCAGGCCGTGTTCTCCGAGGTGAGAAGGTCAAGGATGTCGATGCCGAGTATCCTAAAACCCTAAATGTTGTGGTTAACCATGACATGGCTAAAGAACTTGGCATTGATGTTTCTAGTATTAGTGACGAGGAATCTAAGGCATCAACACAAGATGACAAACCAATTGCTAAAAAAGATAAGGGTGTCATTAAGCTTAAGGTTAATAAGTCATCTAAAAAAGGATTTTCAAATGTGGTGCTAACAGCCATTTCTCAGGGACTTCTCTGGGCTATTATGGCTATTGGGGTCTTCATTACCTTCCGTATTTTGGACCTTGCTGATTTGACAGCTGAAGGGGCTTTCCCACTTGGTGCTGCTACGACAACTATCATGATTATCCGTGGAATCAACCCAATCTTTGCGACTTTAGGTGGTTTTGTGGCTGGTATGCTTGCTGGAGCTGTGTCTGGCTTTATGCATACGAAAATGAAGATACCAGCACTTTTAACAGGGATTATTACCTTAACGGGGCTCTATTCCGTTAACCTTTTGGTTCTTGGAAGTGCCAATGTCTCTCTATCAGGACATAATACGCTAGTAACTATGGTGACGGGGCTTGGTTTGTCTAAGCTGAATGGTGTGATTCTATTAGGACTGATTTTTGTTAGTCTGGTAGTGTTTATGTTGGTTGTCCTCCTTAATACGCAGGTTGGTCTGGCCCTTCGTGCGACAGGTGATAACCTTGCCATGGGTGAAGCCAATGGTATCAAGGTTGACCGTATGAAGATTCTTGGCTACATGATTTCCAATGGTTTGATTGCCCTATCAGGTGCCCTCCTAGCTCAAAACAATGGCTATGCGGATATGAATATGGGTACTGGTACAATCGTAAATGGCTTGGCTGCAATTATCTTGGCTGAAGTTATCGTCAAGTATCTACCACTTGGCAAACGCCTCTGGTCAATTGTCGTAGGTGCTGTTCTCTACCGTTTGGTCTTGGTTATTATCCTTGCCATGAATGTTGATGCTCAAATGTTGAAATTGGCTTCAGCCATCTTGCTTGCAATCATCCTTTATGTGCCAGAAGTACGACAAAAATTGAAAATCAGACCTAATAAATCCTTGACTCCAGGAGGTGACAAGTAATGGCTTTACTTAGTTTACAACAGATTCACAAAACCTTTGAAAAAGGCACAGTCAATGAAAATCACGTCCTTCGTGGTTTGGATCTCGACATTGAGCAGGGAGATTTTATCTCTGTCATTGGGGGAAATGGTGCTGGTAAATCAACCTTGATGAATTCAATTGCTGGTGTTCTTAGTATTGATGAAGGGGATATCTTGTTGGAGGGACAATCTATTAAGAAAGCATCTGTAGATGAGCGCTCTAAAGATATTAGCCGTGTTTTCCAAGATCCTCGAATGGGGACAGCGACAAACCTTTCTATTGAAGAAAATATGGCGATTGCCTATCGTCGAGGTAAGAAACGTAGCTTCTTTAAAAAGTCTATTACTGAGAGTGAACGTCAAGTGTTCAAGGAAGCCTTGATAGATCTTGGTCTTGGGCTTGAAAATCGTATGAAGACCGATGCTAATTTCTTGTCAGGTGGACAACGTCAGGCCTTGACACTTGCTATGGCGACCTTGGTTCGTCCAAAGATTTTGCTTTTAGATGAACATACAGCTGCGCTAGATCCTAAGACAAGTGATATGGTTATGAATTTGACACGTAAGATTGTTGAAGAACAAGAGTTGACAACTCTTATGATTACCCATAATATGGAACATGCTATCGAATATGGGAACCGTCTGGTCATGCTCTATCATGGTAAAATCGTCGTCGATGTGCGAGGTGAGGAAAAGAAAAATCTCACTGTTGCAGAACTTATGGACCTCTTCCACAAAAATAGTGGACAAGTCCTCAATGACGATGCCTTGGTGCTCGGTTAATAAACAAAAAAAGAAACTATCCAAAGTTCAGATTTTGGGTAGTTTTTTCTTGACTATTTTTGACCAAGTGCTAAAATAAATATATGGATTAGCACTCATAGTTTATGAGTGCTAAAAATAACGTTTCACACGTTACTAATAACAAATAACATTTGGAGGTAATTGGTATGGCATTGAAACCATTGGGCGATCGTATCGTTGTCCGTTTTGAAGAAACAGAAGAAAAAACAGCTAGTGGCTTTGTATTGGCAGGAGCCAGTCATGAAGCTACAAAAACTGCTGAGGTTTTGGCAGTAGGTGAAGGAATCCGTACTCTTACTGGTGAATTGATTGCACCTAGTGTTGCAGCAGGCGATAAAGTTCTTGTTGAAAATGGTGCAGGTGTCAATGTTAAAGACGGAGATGATTCCGTTTCAATTATCCGTGAAGCAGATATTTTAGCAGTCCTAGCTTAGGTCTATGCTAATCAGAAATAAAGTAAGATAAAGAAGGAGTAACTATGGCAAAAGATATTAAATTTTCATCAGATGCACGCGCAGCAATGGTCCGTGGTGTTGATACTTTGGCTGATACAGTTAAGGTAACGCTTGGTCCTAAAGGTCGTAACGTGGTTTTGGAAAAAGCTTTTGGCTCACCTCTTATCACTAATGATGGTGTGACAATTGCTAAAGAAATTGAACTCGAAGATCACTTTGAAAATATGGGTGCTAAGCTTGTCAGCGAAGTGGCTTCAAAAACGAATGATATTGCCGGTGACGGAACAACTACAGCCACTGTTTTGACACAAGCTATTGTCCGTGAAGGTCTCAAAAATGTAACGGCTGGTGCTAATCCAATCGGTATCCGTCGTGGGATTGAAGCAGCTGTAGCTACAGCTGTGGAAGAGCTTAAAGCCATTGCTCAACCAGTTGCTAATAAGGAAGCTATTGCCCAAGTCGCAGCGGTTTCATCACGTTCTGAAAAAGTTGGTGAATACATTTCAGAAGCTATGGAACGCGTTGGTAATGACGGTGTTATCACTATTGAAGAGTCTCGTGGTATGGAGACTGAACTCGAAGTGGTTGAAGGTATGCAGTTTGACCGTGGTTATCTTTCTCAGTACATGGTTACTGATAATGAAAAAATGGTCGCTGACCTTGAAAATCCATTTATCCTTGTGACTGACAAGAAAATTTCAAATATTCAGGATGTCCTTCCACTCTTGGAAGAAGTGCTTAAGACAAGTCGTCCACTCTTGATCATTGCTGATGATGTGGATGGTGAAGCTCTTCCTACACTTGTTCTTAACAAGATTCGTGGAACTTTCAATGTTGTTGCTGTTAAGGCGCCTGGCTTTGGTGACCGTCGTAAAGCGATGTTGGAAGACATTGCCGTATTGACAGGAGCGACTGTTATTACTGAGGATCTTGGTCTTGAACTTAAGGATGCAACTATGGCAGCACTCGGTCAAGCTTCGAAAGTAACTGTGGATAAAGATAGCACAGTTATCGTTGAAGGTGCAGGAAGCGCAGAAGCAATTGCTAACCGTGTTAACCTTATCAAGTCTCAATTGGAAACAACAACATCTGAGTTTGACCGTGAAAAACTTCAAGAACGTTTGGCTAAATTGTCAGGTGGGGTTGCAGTTGTTAAGGTTGGTGCGGCCACTGAAACAGCCCTTAAAGAAATGAAACTTCGTATCGAAGATGCCCTTAACGCTACTCGTGCCGCTGTTGAAGAAGGTATCGTAGCAGGTGGGGGTACAGCTCTTGTTAACGTCATTGCTAAGGTTGCTGAACTTGATCTTGAAGGTGACGACGCTACAGGACGTAACATTGTCCTCCGTGCCTTGGAAGAACCAGTTCGCCAAATTGCTTATAACGCTGGTTATGAAGGTTCAGTTATCATCGATAAATTGAAGAACAGTCCAGTTGGTACAGGCTTTAACGCTGCTAACGGTGAATGGGTAGATATGGTTGAAGCAGGAATTATTGACCCTGTTAAGGTCACACGTTCTGCCCTCCAAAATGCCGCTTCTGTAGCTAGTCTTATCTTGACAACTGAAGCAGTTGTTGCCAACAAACCTGAACCAGAAACTCCAGCAGCACCAGCTATGGATCCAGGAATGATGGGCTACTAAGAGTTTAAAAAAGCAAAAGAAAAAACCTAGGAAAAGTCGAGAAACTTTTTCTGGGTTTTCTTTTTTTCAATTATTTGTTGTTAATTACTGAAAAGGGTTAAATGTATCAGAACTTCCTTGTTGACCTGCCATTTGCATCATCATTTGTTGTTGTCTAATGCGTTCTGCTTCCTTATTCGTATTGATAGAAACAGCAAGAAGGATGATCCAACCGATGAATGTCCAGCCTAGAAGAAAGGATAGGATAAAGATTGGCCATTTTTTATCTGTTTTATTTAGAAGAGCTGGTAATATAAGAAGTACTACCAAGGGGAAATTAATGATGACGGAGAGAAGAGCCGTGATCAATCCGGCACTAAGATCATCACTGGCAATTCCCAAGAGTATCATTCCAAGAGCCCAGAGGATAGCTGGGATGGAAGCGACGGCTAACATGATGAAGTTTGTTTGGGTTTTCTTGTCTTGTTTCTTCCAAGTATCATTTAGATTTTTGCTTGCTTGTTGGAAAGTTTCACCAGTTTGATTCGCAAATTGGTTAACAGTCTGACTGGCATTTTCTACAACAGGTTTAACTTGTTCCTGGAAGGTCTTTGATTGATTTTCTTGAGCTAGGTTAGTTGCTTGGAAAGTCTCTTCTTCATCTGCTGTAGAGTTAGTGAGTGGCTCTTCAGCAACATCATAGCTGTCAACATTTTTTTCGGCAGTTTCTACCACTTCTGTTGATGGTGCAGATTCTGCTGGTTCAACAACTTCTGAATCTTGCTTAGTTTCTACAGTCTCTTTTTGTGAGACAGTTTCTGTTACTTCGACAGTTTGTTTGGGAGTTTCTCGGACAAACTCGCCTTTCTGAGCTGCTTCAGCCATTTCTTGAATACTTGGATTACGACCATTAACTGCTTGGAAAAAATCGATCCAATCTTGTTGCTTCATGTGTATAACCTCCAGATATCTTGATTAAAAAATGTTGATAATTACAATTATAGCAATAGTGTAAGGGGATCGCAATGGGAGTCTTTACTTTATTTCCTTATAATCTTCTTATCACTAAAGATGGGAAAGAGAAAGAAATAGGTTAGGACATAGACCACTAGAGGATATATCAGTGGATTATAGTCCCAGGCTCCTTGCCAATCTAGGTGTAAGAGTCTAACACTAGCGCGTGTTAGGCCTGTGCTCCAAGCTTTAAGGCCAAATGGTCTTAGGATTAAACTGAGTGGTGTTGGAAGATGCAAAAGGTAGACTCCATAAACTGCCACTAAAACTAAGAGATATAATCTAAAAAAACGCTGGTGGTAGGCCCACAAGCGTGTAAAATAGTTTTTCATTAGCCAATAACTGCAAAGAGTTTTTGAGCGTTTGATTGGCGAGTAGCATCCATGATGAGGAATAAGTCAACAATTGACCAGATACCACATCCACCACACGTCAAAAGTTTACCAACACCGAGACCAATTTGTCCTAACAAAAAGCGGTCAATTCCAAGAGTCCCACCTAGAAGTGAAATAATCAACAACATTGTTGGATCTTGGAAGCTGATTGAGTAAAGCATTGAAAGTTGTTGCTCAGGAAGTGCTTCAAGACGTTGACGGATGTACTGAACTTGTTCTGTTGGGAAATACTTGGCGTTAATGGTTATCCATTGATCGACTGGATTCATAAATTAAATACCCCTCAAATTTTAAATGATATGTAAAGGATAACATATTGTAAAGGGAGATTCAAGGCGGTTAAGGCTTTTGAAGTCAATAAAAGCAACTTATTTGCAAGCTTCCACTGTGTCATAACTAGAGGATCATTAGGATAATCCTTTCGCACTATGCTTGAGAATGAGCCTACTTCTATTATTTGTGATTTCTCAACCCTTGTTCAAAACTGTCTGAGCTCGCCTTAACAGTGATTTTGTCGAGTGTTAAGGGATGGGTGAAACTAAGGGTGTGGGCGTGGAGCATGAGTCGAGATGCGGGGCGGTGGCTATAAAGAGGGTCCCCCAGAATGGCATGCCCATGGTGGGCCAGATGCACACGAATTTGGTGGGTCCGACCGGTTTTTAGTTGACAGTTGACCAGACTAGCTCCTTTGAAGGCTTTGAGGCGCGTGATGGTTGTATAGGCAACCTGCCCTTTTCTAGGATCAACCACTCGTTTTCTACGGTCATGGCGGTCGCGTCCAATCTTGTCTTTGTACACAGTCTCCTTGGTCTGAAATTTACCTTCAGCCAAAGCCCAGTATTGACGCTGAATCTTCTTATCTTCCAAGAGTCTATTGAGAATTGGCAGGATAAACGGATTTTTTGCGAAGAGTACAGCCCCACTAGTTTCCATGTCTAGTCGATGAACGACGTAACAGGTTTGCCCACAATAGGCCGAAACATGGTTAAGTAGAGCAATTTCTGTGGGTTCATTACCATGTGTTTTCATTCCTTCAGGTTTATTGACCACGATGAGATGCTGATCTTCATAGAGAGGTTCTACTAAACTGGCATTTCCCATAGGGATAATTTTTTCAGGGTAGTCCTCTGTATCAAAGGTCAGGCTAATCTTATCACCTTTTTCAACAGGACTCTGCCAATTAATAGTCTCTCCATTGATGAGGACGTGCTTTTTCGTGCGTAGGAAATGACGAATCTTACGAGGAATGAGGAGCTTAGTTTCGAGCAAGTCTTTGACGGTTGTTACAGGATAGGGATTGATAATTTCTACGTGTAAAGTCATGGTTTCATTATATCATGAACGTTTAAAAGAGGACAGAATCTGTAAAAACTTGGTATAATAGGGTTATGACATTTTTTGATAATCTAAAAAACAAACTTTTTAAAGAAGAAAATAGCGGAAAGGGCAAGGATTCCCAGCCTGCTGAAAAATCGAAGAATTTACAAAATAAGATAAAGGGACTCTTTGCTAAGAAACCTGATGAGGTTGAACAAGCCGTTGAAGACTTAGATATGTCTCAGGAAAGTCAAGAGACGTCACGTTATCAACGTTCTAAGCAAAAGAAACCTATTGATACGACCCAACCTTTAGGTAAGGTTCAGGCGTTCTTGAGCAAGTTTACACTTTCGCCAAGAAATCCTATTCGTCGTTTCTGGCGTCGTTATCATATTGGTAAAATTCTCTTTATCTTGGTAGCTATGTTGGTTCTGACAGTAGGTTCCTACCTTTTCTATATTGCCAAGACGACCAATGTTTCAGATCTTCAAGATGCCTTGAAAGCAACTACGGTTATCTATGACAAAGAAGGCAATCAAGCTGGTTCTTTGTCAGGGCAAAAAGGGACTTATGTGGAGCTGGATGCCATTAGTGATAGCCTGGAGAATGCTGTTATTGCAACTGAGGACCGTACCTTCTATGAAAATAGCGGGGTTAACGTCAAGCGATTCCTCTTGGCCATTGTATCTATGGGACGCTTTGGTGGTGGCTCGACCATTACCCAACAGTTGGCTAAAAATGCCTTCTTGACACAAGAACAGACAGTCACTCGTAAGGCCAAGGAATTCTTCCTCTCTTTGGAATTAACCAAGAAATACAGCAAGCAAGAAATACTTACCATGTACCTCAATAATGCCTACTTCGGCAATGGGGTTTGGGGTGTTGAAGATGCTAGTCAAAAATACTTCGGGACAAGTGCTGCCAATCTAACCGTTGATGAAGCAGCGACCCTCGCTGGTATGCTTAAGGGACCTGAAATTTACAACCCAATTGATAATATCAAAAATGCGACCAACCGTAGAAACACTGTCCTCGCCAATATGGTTGATGACAAGAAGTTGAGTCAGGCAGATGCCGACAGTGCGGCTGGAGTTGATATGGCTAGTCGTCTGGATGATACCTATCAAGGGACTGGCGATGACTACAAGTATCCGTCTTACTTTGATGCCGTCATTGAAGAAGCTACGAAAACTTATGGCTTGAGTGAGGATGAAATCGTTAAAAATGGCTACAAAATCTACACAGAGATGGATGCCAACTCACAAGCTAACATGCAGCAAACCTACGAAAATACCTATCTCTTCCCTACATCAGAAAGTGATGGTAGTACAGCTCAGTCAGCTAGTGTGGCACTTGATCCAACAACTGGAGCTGTCCGCGGTCTGGTAGGTCGTGTAGGTGGTACCAGTGATACAACCTTCCGTAACTTTAACTATGCAACTCAAGGGAAGCGTAGTCCTGGTTCAACTATCAAACCTTTAGTGGTCTATGCACCAGCTCTGGCTTCAGGATGGAGCATCAATAAGGATCTTCCGAATAAACCAATCGACTATAATGGCTATACCCCAACCAACTACGGTGGTGTTGAGACAGAGGATGTGCCCATGTATCAAGCTTTGGCCAACTCCTACAATATCCCAGCAGTTTACCTCTTTAATCAAATCGGTATTCAAAAAGGGATCAGTTACGGTCAAAAATTCGGTCTCAACTTTGACAATGTTCCAGAAGAACTGGGAATTTCACTTGGTGGTGGTGTGACAGCTAGTCCTCTTCAAATGGCTCAGGCTTATGCGACCTTTGCTAATGGTGGTGAGATGAACACGGCTTATTTCATCACTAAAATTGAAAATGCCAGTGGTGACATTATTGCTACCCATAGTAAGAAGTCTAAACGTGTTATCAGCCAGTCAGTAGCTAACCAGATGACCAGCATGATGCTTGGTACCTTCTCAAATGGTTCTGCTGTGAATGCCAACTACACAGGTTATACTATGGCAGGTAAGACAGGTACTGTTCAGGCTGAATTTAACAAGGATTTGACTAGTGACCAGTGGGTGATTGGTTATACTCCTGATGTGGTTATGACGACCTGGATCGGTTTTGATAAGACTGACGAGAGTCACTACCTAACAGGGGCTAGCTCGGGAACAGCTTCGACGATTTTCAGCTACATCGCTGCGGATGTTTTGCCAAATACACCAGGTACTGAGTTTACCGTTGAAAATGCCTATGCAGCTGATGGTCAAACACTAGACTATACGGCAGATCCAAATGACTCGCGCAATAGCAGTAACAAGTCATGGACAGACAAGGCATCAGACGTTGTGAATGACGTTAAAGATCAGGCAAGCAGCCTTTGGGATAAGATTACAGACTCCTTCTCAGGTCTATTCAGATAGCTTGTCAATTGCATTTAAAAGTGGTAAGATAAAAAGAACGGAGGCGTTATGGCACAGAAAAAAGCAAGCCTAGCGTGTGCTGAATGTGGGAGCCGAAACTACTCAATTAATGTGAGTAGCACTCCCAAACCAACACGACTAGAAGTTAACAAATTTTGTAAACATTGTAAAAAATACACCTTGCATAAGGAAACAAGATAGGAGACACCGTGAGACAAACTGGAAGTATTTTCAAAGTCTTGAAAGACACGACTTGGCCAGACCGTAAACAACGCTGGCACGATTTTATTTCAGTTCTTGAGTATACCGCGTTCTTCACTGTCATCATCTATGCGTTTGATGAATTGTTGAGTCGCGCTATGTCAGCACTGATTAACTTTTTCTAAAGAAAACACAAAAAGAGTGGGAATGCCTGCTCTTTTTTGTTATAATAAATGCAGATAAAAGCGAGAAGAAGGGCCACCAGGCTTTTTTATTACGCTTTGAATTAAACCTCAGACATTCATTGACATTTAACACTCGAAGCTAGAAGATAGCTAGCCAAAGGTGTTTAAATGTCACTTAGAAAAAAGAAAGGAATCCTAAAATGCTAGATTCATTCGACAAGGGCTGGTTCGTCCTTCAAACCTATTCAGGATACGAAAACAAAGTTAAAGAAAACCTTTTGCAACGTGCCCAAACTTATAACATGCTTGAAAATATCTTGCGTGTTGAAATCCCAACTCAAACGGTCAATGTTGAGAAAAACGGTAAAGTTAAAGAAGTAGAAGAAAACCGCTTCCCTGGTTACGTTCTTGTTGAGATGGTAATGACAGACGAAGCCTGGTTCGTTGTCCGTAATACTCCGAACGTTACTGGTTTCGTTGGTTCTCACGGTAACCGTTCTAAACCAACACCACTTTTGGAAGAAGAAATCCGTCAAATCTTGATTTCAATGGGTCAAACAGTTGATGTTTTTGATACTAATATCAAGGTTGGTGATGTGGTTCAAATCATCGATGGTGCCTTTATGGGTCAAGAAGGCCGTGTTGTAGAAATTGAAAACAACAAGGTTAAAATTATGATTAATATGTTTGGTTCAGAAACAGCTGCTGAACTTGAACTTTACCAAATCGCTGAACTTTAAGATAGACAAAAAGAGGTTGGGCTAAGAGACTTCAACCTTGGAAGACTATCTCATTAAACTTGAGGGGAGAGGCTAGAAGCTAGATTTTTGAAATTTAGTTCTGTGTCACTCCCTTTTTTCTAACGGATGATGATGAATTACAAACGATTTTACGATAGGATTAGCGCTCCTTTGCGTTCTTACGCTAAGGTTTTAGAAGGGTTGAACAAGCTTATAACTAGGACTTTTTACCTGCTTTTTCCTATATTTCTTATTTGGGTTTGGCTAAGGAATGGTTGGTTTGTTCTCTCTACGACAGTGCTTATTATGGGGGGAAGCCTTTTCCTTCTTTCTCTTGGTCGTAGCCTCTATAACCGACCACGTCCATACCAGACCTGGGCTATTCAACCCCTTATTAAGAAGGACAGTCTGGGCAAGTCCTTTCCCAGTCGGCATGTTTTCTCAGCGACTGTCATTGCTATGTTGGCACTGACGCTTAACCCCTGGCTAGGTGGGGCCATGCTTTTTCTGGCGATGGCTCTAGCGTTTTTGCGCGTGCTAGGTGGTGTTCACTATCCTAGTGATGTTTTGGCAGGCTATGCCATTGGGATTCTTGTAGGTCTCCTTCTTTATCTTTAGAAAATTTGGGTCTTCTTCGAGAGAGGAAGGCTTTTTTCGTTGAAAAAGGAAAGGCACCTCTAGGGCACCTTTCCTTTTGTTCTAAAATTCGAGTTGGCAATTAAAGGCTGTTCCCACCATTAGATATTAGCTTAGTTTAGGACATGTTCTGTAATGGCTTGAGCGACTCCATGCTCATCATTTGAAGCCGTTACTAAGTTTGCTGTTTCCTTAACCCCTTCAGGTGCATTGCCCATAGCAATTCCTAGGCCAGCTAGAGCTAGCATAGGACTATCGTTGAAGTTATCTCCGATGGTCATGACTTGTTCAAGAGGAAGGTCATAATATTTGGCAACTTCAAGGAGAGCGTGTTCTTTAGAAACATGTTTGGCTGTGACTTCAAGGTAGTTATCTTTGGATAAGTAGAAGGCTGTCTGTGGAAAATCCATGCTTAGGAGTTTTTGGTGGAGGTCCTGGATAACTTCAGGATCATCAATCAACAATAGCTTGTGGATAGGTGGTTCTGAGTCTGAGACCGTGTTTTGTAGTTCCTTAATGATAGGAGATTCACCCGTGATACTTCCTTCCAACTGAGACCATTTGTCTAGTTCGTTGGTGATCCAGTCCTTGCCAGAGTAGATATTCACAGAGACACTTGGATAATCTGTGGATAAGTAGTTAAGAAGGTCTTGGATTTCAGCTTTATCCACAGGGTGTTGGATGATAGTACGATCACCCTCAAGTACTAAGGCGCCGTTGTAGCAAGCGATGGGATTGTCATGAAGTCCCAGTTTATGAGCAATTGGTTGCATCCCTAGTGGCGAACGGGCAGAAGCTAAAACAAAGGGAATATTTGCCTTTTCAAGCTCTGGCATTACCTCAATCAGTTGCTCATCTACCTGGTGGTTACTAGTGAGAATAGTGCCATCAATGTCACTGATAATCAAACGAATATTACTCATAATCGCTATCCTTTCCATCGTATAAAATCGTTACTTTATCTTTAAGAGACTCGACCAAATCAGGATCAGGTTCTTTATCTGTAATCCAGTAGTCAAAGTCTTCAATCTTGCCCAAGATATATTTGGAATGTTTTTCATATTTATCAGATTCAGCAATAAGAATCTTGGTTCTAGCAGCTTGCATGGCTAGTTGTTTGACAGCAACGTCCTCTTCATCTTCATAGCTGACCACTCCTTGACTGAGACTAGCCGCTCCGAAGAAGGCTAAGTCAAACTGTAGATGTTGCAAGAGCTGGGCTTCGTGAAGCGAATAGTAGAAGCGGTTTTTGCTGTAAAATCTTCCTCCCAAGAGATGAAAGTCGATTCTTTCTTTGCCACTTAGGACCAAGGCATTGTCCAAAGAGTGGGAGTAGACAGTGACGCTCTTAGTCAATTTTTGTGAAACTTCAAGCATCAGGGTAGAGACATCGAAGAAGAGGAGAGATTGGTCTTTGACCAAGCTAAGCGCTAGGTCTGACATTTTTTTCTTGTCTTCAGTGAGTCCTTTCTGACGTTCCTGGAAGCCAAGAACAGTAGTATTTTTAACTGGAAGAATGCCACCATGGGTACGCTGAGCCAGATTCCTCTGGCTGAGGCAGTCGAAATCTCTTCTGACAGTGTCTTTGGAAACCCCTAATGCGTCAACCATTTCCTTAACAGATAGGTTTCCGCGCTCCTCCAAAAGTGTTAATATTTTCTCTAATCGTTGTTCCTGATACATGAGTCACCTACTTTCTGATACTAGTATAGCATCTTTTTGCTTTTTTGTTACACAAAAGCGCAAAAAAACTTAAAAAGAAGAAAAAAGGTGCAAAATAGACTCAGGCGAATTTGCCTCTTAAAGTTCTCTTATCATCTTTAAAAATCCTTCAAAAATGCTATAATAGAAGCATTACGAATATTGGAGAGAAACCATGAGTTTTTACAATCATAAAGAAATCGAGCCTAAGTGGCAAAAATACTGGGCTGACCATCACACTTTTAAGACAGGAACAGATGCCTCAAAACCTAAGTTTTATGCGCTTGACATGTTCCCTTATCCATCTGGAGCGGGTCTTCACGTAGGACACCCAGAAGGTTATACAGCGACTGATATCCTCAGCCGTTTCAAACGTGCGCAAGGTTACAATGTCCTTCACCCAATGGGGTGGGATGCCTTTGGTTTGCCTGCAGAGCAATACGCTATGGATACAGGGAATGACCCAGCAGAATTCACAGCAGAAAACATTGCCAACTTCAAACGCCAAATCAATGCGCTTGGCTTCTCTTACGACTGGGACCGTGAAGTCAATACGACAGATCCGAACTACTACAAGTGGACGCAATGGATCTTCACCAAGCTTTACGAAAAAGGTTTGGCTTATGAAGCTGAAGTGCCAGTAAACTGGGTTGAAGAATTGGGAACAGCTATCGCCAACGAAGAAGTTCTTCCAGATGGAACATCTGAGCGTGGTGGCTATCCAGTTGTTCGCAAACCAATGCGCCAATGGATGCTCAAAATCACTGCCTATGCTGAGCGCTTGCTCAATGACTTGGATGACCTTGACTGGCCAGAGTCTATCAAGGACATGCAACGCAACTGGATTGGTAAATCAACTGGTGCCAATGTCACTTTCAAAGTAAAAGGGACAGACAAGGAATTCACAGTCTTTACGACACGTCCAGATACTCTTTTTGGTGCGACCTTCACTGTTTTGGCTCCTGAGCATGACTTGGTAGATGCTATCACAACACCTGAACAAGCTGAGGCTGTAGCTGACTACAAACATCAAGCCAGCCTTAAATCAGACTTGGCCCGTACAGACCTTGCTAAGGAAAAAACAGGGGTTTGGACTGGTGCTTATGCCGTCAACCCTGTCAATGGTAAAGAAATCCCAATCTGGATTGCTGACTATGTTCTTGCCAGCTATGGAACAGGTGCTGTTATGGCTGTACCTGCCCACGATGAGCGTGACTGGGAATTTGCTAAACAGTTTGGACTTCCAATCGTAGAAGTGTTGGAAGGTGGGAACGTTGAAGAGGCTGCTTATACAGAGGATGGCCTTCACGTCAACTCTGACTTCTTGAACGGTCTCAACAAAGAAGAAGCGATTGCTAAAATCGTGGTTTGGTTGGAAGAAAAAGGCTTTGGTCAAGAAAAAATCACTTACCGTCTTCGCGACTGGCTCTTTAGCCGTCAACGTTACTGGGGTGAACCAATCCCAATCATTCATTGGGAAGATGGGACTTCGACAGCTGTTCCAGAAAGTGAACTCCCACTTGTCTTGCCAGTAACCAAGGACATCCGCCCTTCAGGTACTGGTGAAAGCCCATTGGCTAACTTGACAGACTGGCTTGAAGTGACTCGTGAGGATGGTGTCAAAGGTCGTCGTGAGACGAATACGATGCCACAATGGGCAGGTTCAAGCTGGTACTACCTCCGCTATATCGATCCACACAACACAGAGAAATTGGCTGACGAGGACCTTCTCAAACAATGGTTGCCAGTCGATATCTATGTGGGTGGTGCAGAACACGCCGTGCTCCACTTGCTTTACGCTCGTTTCTGGCATAAATTCCTCTATGACCTTGGTGTTGTACCTACTAAAGAGCCATTCCAAAAACTCTTTAACCAAGGAATGATCTTGGGAACAAGCTACCGTGATCACCGTGGAGCTCTTGTGGCAACTGACAAGGTTGAAAAACGTGACGGTTCATTCTTCCATGTGGAAACAGGAGAAGAATTGGAGCAAGCACCAGCCAAGATGTCTAAATCCCTCAAGAACGTTGTCAACCCAGACGATGTGGTGGAACAATACGGTGCTGATACCCTTCGTGTCTATGAAATGTTCATGGGACCACTTGATGCCTCAATCGCTTGGTCTGAAGAAGGATTGGAAGGAAGCCGTAAATTCCTTGACCGTGTTTATCGTTTGATTACAAGTAAAGAAATCGTTGCGGAAAACAATGGCGCTCTTGACAAGGTTTATAACGAAACTGTTAAATCTGTTACTGAGCAAATCGAGTCTATGAAATTCAACACAGCCATTGCTCAGCTCATGGTCTTTGTCAATGCTGCCAACAAGGAAGATAAACTCTATGTGGATTACGCCAAAGGCTTTATCCAATTGATCGCTCCATTTGCGCCTCACTTGGCGGAAGAACTCTGGCAAACAGTCGCAGAAACAGGTGAGTCTATCTCTTATGTAGCTTGGCCAACATGGGATGAAAGCAAATTGGTTGAAGACGAAATCGAAATCGTCGTTCAAATCAAAGGTAAAGTTCGTGCCAAACTCATGGTTGCGAAAGACCTTTCACGCGAAGAGTTGCAAGAAGTCGCTCTTGCTAATGAAAAAGTCAAGGCAGAGATTGATGGTAAGGAAATCGTGAAAGTGATTGCGGTACCTAATAAACTCGTTAATATTGTTGTTAAATAAAAAGGCTCCTTGTCAACTGTAGTGGGTGACG
>NZ_KV817311.1:0-2559 GCF_001814615.1 Streptococcus sp. HMSC078H12
GAAGTCGGTGAGGTAACCTTTTGGAGCCAGCCGCCTAAGGTGGGATAGATGATTGGGGTGAAGTCGTAACAAGGTAGCCGTATCGGAAGGTGCGGCTGGATCACCTCCTTTCTAAGGAAAAACGGAATGTACTTGAGTTTCTTATTTAGTTTTGAGAGGTCTTGTGGGGCCTTAGCTCAGCTGGGAGAGCGCCTGCTTTGCACGCAGGAGGTCAGCGGTTCGATCCCGCTAGGCTCCATTGAATCGAAAGATTCAAGTATTGTCCATTGAAAATTGAATATCTATATCAAATTCCATATGTAATTAAATACATATAGATAGTAACAAGAAAATAAACCGAAACGCTGTGAATATTTAATGAGTTAGGTCGAAAGACCAAAATAAGGTTAAGTTAATAAGGGCGCACGGTGGATGCCTTGGCACTAGAAGCCGATGAAGGACGTGACTAACGACGAAATGCTTTGGGGAGCTGTAAGTGAGCAATGATCCAGAGATGTCCGAATGGGGGAACCCGGCAGGTAATGCCTGTCACTCATTACTGTTAAGGTAATGTAGAGGAAGACGCAGTGAACTGAAACATCTAAGTAGCTGCAGGAAGAGAAAGCAAAAGCGATTGCCTTAGTAGCGGCGAGCGAAACGGCAAGAGGGCAAACCGAAGAGTTTACTCTTCGGGGTTGTAGGACTGCAACGTGGACTTAAAGATTATAGAAGAACTACCTGGGAAGGTAGGCCAAAGAGAGTAATAGCCTCGTATTCGAAATAGTCTTTATACCTAGCAGTATCCTGAGTACGGCGAGACACGAGAAATCTCGTCGGAATCTGGGAGGACCATCTCCCAACCCTAAATACTCTCTAGTGACCGATAGTGAACCAGTACCGTGAGGGAAAGGTGAAAAGCACCCCGGGAGGGGAGTGAAATAGAACCTGAAACCGTGTGCCTACAACAAGTTCGAGCCCGTTAATGGGTGAGAGCGTGCCTTTTGTAGAATGAACCGGCGAGTTACGATATGATGCGAGGTTAAGTTGAAGAGACGGAGCCGTAGGGAAACCGAGTCTTAATAGGGCGCATTAGTATCATGTCGTAGACCCGAAACCATGTGACCTACCCATGAGCAGGTTGAAGGTGAGGTAAAACTCACTGGAGGACCGAACCAGGGCACGTTGAAAAGTGCTTGGATGACTTGTGGGTAGCGGAGAAATTCCAAACGAACTTGGAGATAGCTGGTTCTCTCCGAAATAGCTTTAGGGCTAGCGTCGATGTTAAGTCTCTTGGAGGTAGAGCACTGTTTGGGTGAGGGGTCCATCCCGGATTACCAATCTCAGATAAACTCCGAATGCCAACGAGATATAATCGGCAGTCAGACTGCGAGTGCTAAGATCCGTAGTCGAAAGGGAAACAGCCCAGACCACCAGCTAAGGTCCCAAAATATATGTTAAGTGGAAAAGGATGTGGGGTTGCACAGACAACTAGGATGTTAGCTTAGAAGCAGCTATTCATTCAAAGAGTGCGTAATAGCTCACTAGTCGAGTGACCCTGCGCCGAAAATGTACCGGGGCTAAAACATATTACCGAAGCTGTGGATACCTTTATAGGTATGGTAGGAGAGCGTTCTATGTGCGAAGAAGGTGTACCGTGAGGAGTGCTGGAGCGCATAGAAGTGAGAATGCCGGTATGAGTAGCGAAAGACAGGTGAGAATCCTGTCCACCGTAAGACTAAGGTTTCCAGGGGAAGGCTCGTCCGCCCTGGGTTAGTCGGGACCTAAGGAGAGACCGAAAGGTGTATCCGATGGACAACAGGTTGATATTCCTGTACTAGAGTATATAGTGATGGAGGGACGCAGTAGGCTAACTAAACCAGACGATTGGAAGTGTCTGGCCAAGCAGTGAGGTGTGATATGAGTCAAATGCTTATATCTATAACATTGAGCTGTGATGGGGAGCGAAGTTTAGTAGCGAAGTTAGTGATGTCACACTGCCGAGAAAAGCTTCTAGCGTTAATTATACTCTACCCGTACCGCAAACCGACACAGGTAGTCGAGGCGAGTAGCCTCAGGTGAGCGAGAGAACTCTCGTTAAGGAACTCGGCAAAATGGCCCCGTAACTTCGGGAGAAGGGGCGCTGACTTATGGTCAGCCGCAGTGAATAGGCCCAAGCAACTGTTTATCAAAAACACAGCTCTCTGCTAAATCGTAAGATGATGTATAGGGGGTGACGCCTGCCCGGTGCTGGAAGGTTAAGAGGAGTGCTTAGCAATAGCGAAGGTATGAATTGAAGCCCCAGTAAACGGCGGCCGTAACTATAACGGTCCTAAGGTAGCGAAATTCCTTGTCGGGTAAGTTCCGACCCGCACGAAAGGCGTAATGATTTGGGCACTGTCTCAACGAGAGACTCGGTGAAATTTTAGTACCTGTGAAGATGCAGGTTACCCGCGACAGGACGGAAAGACCCCATGGAGCTTTACTGCAGTTTGATATTGAGTATCTGTACCACATGTACAGGATAGGTAGGAGCCTATGACCTCGGGACGCCAGTTTCGAGTGAGGCGTTGTTGGGATACT
>NZ_KV817312.1:0-3577 GCF_001814615.1 Streptococcus sp. HMSC078H12
GCATCAGAATCAGCGAGTGCATCCGCTTCAGTTTCAGTATCAGAGTCCGCTTCTACATCAGCGTTCTTGAGTACTTCTGAAAGCACAAGCACTTCAACAAGTATCTCAACTTCATTGAGTACATCAGCAAGTCTTTCAGCGTCAGCATCAACAAGTGCTTCAATCTCTGCTTCAGAATCAACTTCTGAAGTGAAGGATCCTAAGCACAAACGTGGTAGTCAAGCGCTTCCTAAGACTGGTGAGGAAAACTCATCATTAGGTATGGCCTTGGGTGCTTTAGCAACTGCAACAGGTCTTGCCTTTCTTGCCAAACGTAAGAAAGATGAAGAAGCAAGTGAAGACTTCTAAGCCTTAGTAAGTTTAATCATTAGCTTCTAGCTAGACAATCAAATATCCCCTATCGATTAGAGTGATTTCCTAATTGGTAGGGGATTTTTTTAGTTTGATATTCTAAAAATACAAATAGTTTTAATAAGTCTTAGGGTTAGCATCATTATAGTATTTTTAGGAAGATGAAAGAAAGGATTAATCGCTAGAAAGCAATCTTGAAATGAGATTTTTTGCTTAATTTTATGATAAAATTGAAAGGAGTGTTTTAATCAAAATATAAATGGAGTATATATGTTTTTTAGAAGGAATGAAGGTCAATATCGTGAAACCGATCGTGTGACACGGTTTAAATTGGTTAAGTCAGGGAAGCACTGGCTTCGTGCGGCGACGTCGAATTTTGGTCTTTTCAAGGTGCTTAGAGGGGGTGTGGATGCACCGTCTGTTGCTGCCCAGCAGGTAGAGGTGGAAGCACCTGCCTTTTCAGGTCAGACAGTGCTCAAAGGAGTGCTTGCAACTGGGGCCTTGCTTGGTGGTTCAGTTGCAACTCATGTGGCTCATGCGGATGAAATGACTGATCAGCCAATTTTGGAAAGTGAAGCAGGAGCTAAGACTGATCTCTTAGCTGCATCTGATTCCGTTGTTCTTGGAAACACGGAGTCTATGTCCAGTGTTCAAGATAGCCAAGTAAATAGTCAAGAGTCATCTGAAACTGTGTCAAGACAGACTTCGGAGGCTTCTTTGAGTGAGTCTTTATCACGCAGCCAATCGGTGTCTGCCTCTGAATTAGCTTCGAAATCGACATCCTTGTCATTGAGTGCCTCGCTTTCTACTTCCTTGTCAGCTTCATTAGCTTCTAAATCGGAATCAGTAAGTCAGACGGATTCTTCTGCTCACAGTCAGTCTGAGAGTACGCTTAGAAAAACTTCAGAGCATAGCGCAAGTGCCTCTGTTCAGTCAGTTAGCAAGAGTGATAGTAGTAGTGACTCTAAAGTGGGGATGACTCTTGTCAGCTCGGAGTCAACCTTATTAAAGGCTTCCTTGACATCCGAAGTTCAAACGAATCGCCAATTGTCAGAAACGGCGACTGGTCTGCTAGCTGCCTCAGTTGTGGCAGATGCTGAGCGTTTAGAACAAGAAAAGCGTCTCAAAGATTTAGCCTTAGACATTTATACCTATAAAGCTCAAGCTGTTGATTTGCCAAATACGGATGCTGCTATTCTCAAGGGAGATAAAGCCCTGGATGCCATTCGTGTTAGTCTGGCTGATCGTGACAGTGATGTGACGCCTACGATTGCTCAGGCTCGTCAGGCGAGAAATAGTCTTGCCAATGCGGTTCTTCGTGCGACATCTGGTCAACGTGATCCTCGTAATGGTTCTCGAATTGATGCTAATAGTAACCTCCGTGCACCCCAGTATAATTTAGGGCTAGCTAATAATGCCTTGATTTCTGTTTATAACTCTGACTACATCAATCAGCCTTATAATGTTGTTGAAACTATTCCTACACGAAATAGTATTAAAAGCATTGGCTACGCTTCTGGTAGTGATCGTGTGAATGGCATCAACGTGCCTCAGACCTCTGCATTGAAAAATAGTGCAGTGGCCTTTAATATTGTGGGGACTGTTGGGCAGACAGAGGTCGTAACGCCTGGGAAAATTTATAATGTTTCTTTTGTAGTGACTAATACGGCTAAGCAGTCAGTGACACGTACGCTTCGTATTCAGGTTTTGCCACAAAATGATGGTATTCGTAATCCGATTACGGCGGTGACAACGAGTACCTTTGTTAATGACACAAGTAGTCTCGCTCAGGCTGAAAAAGATAAGGTTTGGGAAGCATTTAAGACTGCTAACCCAAATATTGCCACTTCAAAGGACTTTAAATCTTATTCGGTTTCATCATCTGGTGTGGTAACCATTACTTATAAAGATAACACCACAAATGATGTGACTGCTCCAGTGAAGCGACTAGCAGCACCAACCGTTGAAACAAGATTATTGGACAAGGCTTACACACAGACGCCTGTAACGGTAACAGGAGCCGAGCCAGGTTCTACAGTTGTTCTATACAATAATGACGACGAAGTGGGAACAGCAGTAGCGGATGCTTCCGGCCAAGCGATTGTGACGCCGACTGTTAAGTTACAAACAGGTGGTGTAACAGCCAAAGCTCGCATCATGTATGGTGATTATGCGGTGTATTCAGATGCTAGCAATTCCGTGGCTGTAACGGACGGAACGCGTCCTGAAGTGACGGCCAAATTGACTGTTGATGGTGTGGAACCTAAGTCAACGCCTCTCGAAGGCGGTGGGAAAAACTATACCCTCTATGCTGGTGATGATGCTGTTGTGACTTTCACGGCAACAGATGACAGTGGCAAGCTTAAAGAAATGAAAGTCGTTGCAAGAGCCGATTTGAATGACAATGCCTTGAACGGCAATTTCTTTGGTAGTAGCCAGTACGGAACTGGTAATATTGCACCGATTACGGGAGATATCACTGCAACGACTGATAATCCTGCAACCATAACAACGACCATTCATCTGAAGGATGACCTTTATCATTCTTTCCGAAACACATGGCAACGTAATGTTGCTGCTATTGACAATGCATCAAATATGAACCGTCCAAATGGTTTGGGTGAAATTCGTATTACTCAGGGGCGCTTGGCAGATCGTACACCTGGTGTGGCGCCGACAAGCACAATTCAGGTGACAAGCCTGACTGCATTGACAGATGCAGATAAAAGCAAGATTATTGCGGCTGTGTCGGCTTTGAATCCAGAGGTCGCCAACCGTATTAAATCTTATACGGTCAATAGCGATGGTACGGTAACGATTACTTATAAAGACAGTACGACAAATGTTGTGACGGTGAAATTGTCGGATAGTGATTACAGTGAGTCAGTGTCGCAAAGTGTCAGTCAGTCTAAGCAGGAATCGATTTCTCAAAGTCGAAGTGAGTCTGTTAAGCAATCTGCATCGACCAGCCTTTCATTGAGCACGGTAGCCTCAAAAAGTGTCTCAAGTTCTTTGAGTGAATCTTTGAAGACAAGCCAATCTCGAAGTCAATCCGCTTCAACGAGTGCATCTTTGAGTGCTGAAAAATCAACGAGTGTCTCAAGTTCCTTGAGTGAGTCCTTGAAGACAAGCGTCTCACAAAGTCAATCTGCATCAACAAGTGCGTCTTTAAGTGCTGTTAAGTCAGCGAGTGCTTCAAGTTCCTTGAGTGAGTCCTTGAAGACAA
>NZ_KV817313.1:0-284 GCF_001814615.1 Streptococcus sp. HMSC078H12
TCAAACTCAGAGTCAGCGTCAGTAAGTGAGTCAATTTCAGCTTCACAATCTGAATCGAACTCAGTTTCAGCTTCAGAAAGTGCCTCAGTTTCAGCATCACAATCTGTCTCTAATTATGAGTCAGCCTCAACAAGTGAGTCAGTGTCTGAGTCACAGTCAGTGTCTAACTCAGAATCAGCATCTGTAAGTGCGTCAATTTCTGAATCACAGTCTGCATCAAACTCAGAGTCAGCCTCAGAAAGTGCGTCTGTATCAGAATCACAATCTGTTTCAAACTCAGAGTC
>NZ_KV817314.1:0-852 GCF_001814615.1 Streptococcus sp. HMSC078H12
TTCAAGGCTCGATAGGGTAGTGACTTCTTATCGAATTGGTTCATAATTGCAATTCTTGTCTTTAAAAAGGCTCGACTAAGGTGCTGGATGATGTGGAAACGATCAAGAACGATTTTTGCGTTTGGAAAGAGTCTGCGGGCTAGTGGGATGTAGGCTCCAGACATATCCATCGTGATAAACTGCACCTTTTGGCGAGCTTTTAATGGATACTTCAAAAAGTAGTTTCGTATAGAGGTTTGGCAGCGATTATCAAGGATGGTTATGAGTTTGTTTGTCTCATAGTTCTGAGCCACAAAAGCCAATTCCCCTTTCTTGAAACCAAACTCATCCCAGGACATGACCCTTGGGAGTTTGTCAAAATGTTCCTTGAAAGTAAACTGATCAAGCTTACGATAGACGGTAGAGGTCGACACACGAAGTCTTCTGGCAATATCTGTTAGTGACATCTTCTCAGTTAGGAGTTGTGCAACTTTTTGACGGACTAGATTTGAGATTTGGCAGTTTTTCTCAACGATAGATGTCTTAGCTACCGTGACTCTCTTACAACTTTTACACTGGAAACGGCGTTTCTTCAGACGTAGCAGTGTAGGCGTTCCAGCTTGTTCGAGAAGAGGAATTTTAGAAGGCTTTTGAAAGTCATAATTGATCATCTTTCCTTGGCAGTGAGGACATGATGGTGCAGGGTAATCAAGTTTTGCTTGAATCTCGATATGAGTGTCAGTTTCAAAAACAAGTGAAATCTTGATATTTTGGTCTTTAATTCCGATTAATTCTGTGGTATTCTTAATAGGTCTCATAAGTTCTTCCTAATGGTAGTTTCGTCGCTTTTCATTATAGTTCTTATGGGACTTT
>NZ_KV817315.1:0-1970 GCF_001814615.1 Streptococcus sp. HMSC078H12
TCAAACCACCCGTTAGACGGGTGGTTATGATTGGCCGTATTACCTATAATAGAAGCATAACTGAGAACAGCGACAGGAGTTCTTAATAAAAAGGAGTGTCGTATTATGATTGAATTTTTGATGTCAAAAAATGTGACTTATTTGGAATTGTTTTATATCTTTTTGGGAGTTGTTCTTTCAAAGGTATACCTTGCTTTGCGTGGCCGGAAGCACAATAAACTTGATGCATAAGAAAAAGGGTAGCACTCAATGCTATCCTTTTTTGCTGTCTTCATAAGTTTTAATCATTTTCTTCTGTGGTGTGGCCATTGGGAACTGGTCGAAGTCCTCAGCCGCTACCCAGCATAGCTCCTTATCGGTAGGGAGTTTGTCGTCATTAACGCTACCTTCCACCATCTCGATGGTCCATTTTTGGTGGCTGAAGGTATGTTTTACAGGTGTAAAATAACTGCTCGTCCACTCTGGTTTGAGGGCATAATTTTCCTCAAAAATAGCCTTTTGAGAGACTGTCTCGAGAATACTATCACCCTTTTCAAAAAAGCTGAGTTGTTGGCCAATAAAGTCCGTTTCCATGATAGGGAAGGACCAGAAGCCACCTAGCAGCCGTCCCTCGATATTTTTTTCGAGCAGAAATTCACCCTTTGTATTTCTGATAATAAAAGCTTGAATTTGCATAGGTTTAGGCTTCTTCTTAGGCAATTTGATAGGGTACTTGTCATAAGTTCCATTGAGATAGGCTGCACAGAAAAAGCGAATAGGGCTTTCGTCTGGTCTTGGATTTTTAGCCGATTCGATATCGGTCCCAAGGTCCATAAGCGCCTGATTAAAGTCCCCTGGACGGTCAGGGTCAATCAAAATGTCCATAATCGCTTGGAAAATCTTACGATTTTTGGCGTCTCCGATATCGTAGTTGACCTCAAAGAGACGAGCCATGACTCGCATAACATTACCATCAACAGCGGGTTCAGGGAGTCCAAAAGCGATGCTAGAAATAGCACCAGCAGTATAGGGTCCGATGCCCTTGAGTTTGGCAATATTGTCATAAGTATCTGGAAACTGACCATCAAAGTCATCCATGATTTGTTGCGCAGCCTTTTGCATGTTTCGGACACGGGAATAGTAACCTAGCCCCTCCCAAGCTTTGAGAAGCTTCTCTTCAGGAGCCTCAGCTAAATCCTTAACTGTTGGGAACCAGTCTAAAAAGCGCTCGTAATAGGGAATGACAGTCTGAACCTGGGTTTGTTGTAGCATGATTTCACTGACCCAGATATAATAGGGATTTTTAGTTCTACGCCACGGTAGGTCTCGTTTCTCTCGATCGTACCAGTCCAGGAGGGTACGACGAAAAGAGGCGATTTTCTCAGCATCCCACATGACAATGCCGTATTCTTTTAAATCTAACATGTCTCTATTGTAGCAAAGAAATCTTTTTTCAAAAAATTATGCGTTTTTCTGTTAAAAAGATTGACAAAAGTAAGCGTTTACATTATACTAAGAGTGTAAAGAAGATAAGGATTCATCAAGGAGGTAAAAGCCATGGTGAGAGTCAATATTTCAAGGTATAAAAACGGAGACTAAGATCTCTAAACAAAACAGTAGGCAAAACAAATAACTTTACCAATCATCTCTGAGGAGCGTGACCGCATGACAGTAGGACGTTACAAGAACGGAGATTAATTCAGTCGCATAAAATAGCTACAAGGGAGTGATACCACCAGAAGTTGAAAGCTAAACTCAAACTGTTAACTTAAGAAGAAGTGAGGTAAAGCTCATGAGAAATGTTAGTAGGTATAAAAATGGAGACACTTAGGTTGTTGCGTAAAATAGCCTAAGGAGTGATACCCATGCCACACGAAACGTAAATCCTATATTCTTAAGATGAACGAGGTGAGTTCATGAAAAATATCAGTAGGTATAAAAACGGCGATTAAAAATGTTGCATAAAATAGCTACAAGGGAGTGATACCACC
>NZ_KV817315.1:2070-17392 GCF_001814615.1 Streptococcus sp. HMSC078H12
TGTTAGTAGGTATAAAAATGGAGACACTTAGGCTGTTGCGTAAAATAGCTTAAGGAGTGATACCGATGCCAAATGAGTAAACTATCGACAAAAGTTAAATGCTTAAATCTTGTAACAAAGTACCGAGGTGACGCTTATGTTGATGTTTGATGTAAGTCGTTATAAGAACGGCGACAAGTAAACCTCATTGAGTGGTCAATGGGGAGATAGGTCTCAAATCATACGAATCAGAGGTGATTACTATGATGATGAATTTAGGACGTTATAAAAATGGAGACACTTCAAGTTATTGCATAAAATAGCTTAGGGAGTGATACCAATGTAATAGAGAATTTACAGTACATAAAAGTTATTTGTAAGTTGATGGAGGTAATCTATGATTGCTAGGTATAAAAATGGTGACACACAATGACTCCTCCTTATGAAAATATTTTTTACAAAATTCCAAAAGGATGTTCTAATGACAATTGAAGAATCTTAAAAGCTCATTCTAGCGTGTAAGAATGAGCTTTTTGATATGTTGAATTTTGCTGAAAGGTACTTAATCCTTATTGTTTAACTGGACCTTTCGTAGGAGAGCCAGTCTTTTTTGTTCTTCGACTAGAGCCATAAAGATTTGGTATTGATTTTTAAGATGCGGCAGGAAGCTCTTAGGAATCTTGCTATCAAAGCTTAGGTTGTTCAGAAATATGGGGGCGCTACTGTCTCTATAGATTTGTCCTTGGAAGAAGTAGTTGTCGGTCACGATATCAATTGAGATACGTGATGAGCGCCATCGACGTTTGCGCATGTACTTGGGTTTCCAACGAATCTTAAGTTGTTGGTCCTTGATATACCAACCCATGATATCTATTCTAGCGGTCTGTTTCGTTTTGTCATCACAGTAGGTTACTGGTACGCTTAAAACCTGCTGGCTTCTTGGCGAGGTTAAGAAGGAATGAAAATCAGGAATGAAGTCGTAGTCCTTGCTGGATACTTCCGATAGACCGTTTTCTTCTCGTATTTTACCACGACTGGTGTACTTGAAGAAGTCAAAACTCTTACCTTGTCTTTCTAGTCGATCAGCCTCTAATTGATATCTTGTCACCTGATCACCGATATTTTTAGTCGTCTTGAGGTAACGCATGATTTCTGCATTCTTGTAGTAAAGAGCGACGAGATTTTTTAGACGTTGACTAGGGTCCAGAGAGTGTAACTTGTCTGGAAAAGACAAAATTTGTATGCTATGAACAGAGGCTAAAGGGACAGCAGAGATGCCTGATAAGAGATTATCTTGTTCAAAGAGGGAGACGGTATCAAAATGACTGGTATGACCAAGCTGATGTCTTATGTCAACAACAAAGAGGTTATTGTCCTGTTTAAAAGTGATAATGTAGGTATCACTTGGACCTAAGTTTTTAAAATCATATTCTAGGGTAGTAATAGGAATATTGTAGTAGTGGTTAAAGGTTGGAAGTCCTAGTTTTTCTCCTAATTTCTTTTTATGATAAAGCATTCTCTTATTTTAGCATGAAGTTTGACCGGAGAAAAGATGACTCATAAGGCTTAATTTTTTTTTGAGGAATTCAAATTTCTAACTCTTTACTTTTTCCTTGCATTATCCCTCAAACTTTGGTAGAATTATATCTTGTGAGTGCACCTCACTTACTCGTGGCGAAAGACCATGAGTCATTAGACCAAAAGAGGAGGAAAATATCAATGGCTAAATACGAAATTCTTTATATCATTCGTCCAAACATTGAAGAAGAAGCTAAAAACGCTTTGGTAGCACGTTTCGATTCTATCTTGACTGACAACGGTGCAACTGTTGTTGAATCAAAAGATTGGGAAAAACGTCGTCTTGCATACGAAATCCAAGATTTCCGTGAAGGACTTTACCACGTTGTTAACGTTGAATCTGATAACGATTTTGCTCTTAACGAGTTTGACCGTCTTTCAAAAATCAACGGTGACATTCTTCGTCACATGATCGTTAAACTTGACGCGTAAGAAGGTAAATTATGATTAATAATGTCGTACTCGTTGGTCGCATGACCCGTGATGCGGAACTTCGTTATACACCAAGTAATGTTGCAGTTGCTACATTCAGTCTTGCAGTTAATCGTAACTTCAAGGGTGCTAATGGTGAACGTGAAACTGACTTTATTAACTGTGTTATCTGGCGCCAGCAAGCTGAAAATTTGGCTAACTGGGCTAAGAAAGGCGCATTGATTGGAATTACAGGTCGTATTCAGACTCGTAACTATGAAAATCAACAAGGTCAACGTGTTTACGTAACTGAAGTTGTCGCTGATAATTTCCAAATGTTGGAAAGCCGTGCGGCACGTGAAGGTCACAGTGGTGGTTCTTACAACGCTGGAGGATTTGATAATTCAAATTCATTCGGTGGGGGAGCTTCAACTGGTGGTTCATTTGGTGGATCACAACCTGCACAATCTACACCAAACTTCGGTCGTGATGAGAGTCCATTTGGTAATTCAAATCCAATGGATATTTCAGATGACGATCTCCCATTCTAAGAATGGACAAAACGAATTAAATATATAAAGGAGAAATAAACATGGCTCAACAACGTCGTGGCGGATTCAAACGCCGTAAAAAAGTTGATTACATCGCAGCTAACAAAATCGAATATGTTGATTACAAAGATACTGAGCTTCTTAGCCGTTTCGTTTCAGAACGTGGTAAAATTCTTCCACGTCGTGTAACAGGAACTTCAGCTAAAAACCAACGTAAAGTAACAACAGCGATTAAACGCGCTCGCGTTATGGCACTTATGCCTTACGTAAACGAAGACTAAAAATAATGCCCTCGACTGAGGGTGTTTTTTTCTGCCTTGATTTTGTAGGCTTTTGTTATTTCTAGGGCTGACAGTGCTGAGTTTTATTTTATACTTTAGGGAAAAAGAAAAACCAACTGGTCTTCTCATTTATCTTGAGGAGCTAGTTAGTTGTTTTGTGGTATATAGAGTGTGTTTTCTAAGAAATCATCAAATTTTTGGTCATTAACAAGGATATCAACATTGTCTTTGAAGACCTTGAAGCGGTTTGATAACCAATGTGTTTTGATATCTGCCCAATTATTGAAGCGGCTCCACCTGTAAGGAAGTGTGGGGTCCTGTTTTTCAAAGACATAGATACTGCCATCTTTTTCATAAGCTATAGCCGTGTGGAAATTGCTAACATCACCAGGGCTATTTTGAAAGACCGAGAGGAGTTTAACCTTTTCTGGAAACTTGAGTCCAGCCTTTTTCCATGCTTTAAGGAGGTCATCCGTAGACTGGTAGCTGATATTATCCCCAAAGAGGAGACTATAGAGAGCTTGATCCTTGGCGGTTAGCTCTTTGTGGCGTGACTTAAGATCTATAAATTCGTTTTGAGAGGGGAGGTCCAATTTGGTGAGGTCCTCTGAGCTTGTAATAAGGTCATGAAGAAGGAGGAACGATGTTCGTCGGCAGTTTAAGTCATCAGTAAAATGTGATTTGTTATCTTCGAAAGTTTTTTCATTAAGGAAGGTGACAAATTGATTTTGATCCTTGCCGATTTTACTTTTGGTCCATTTTTTGACAACAGGTTGGAGGTTTGTATTTTCCTGATTGTAACGACTAATATAAGGGGCTAGATTGTCCCAGTCTTTTGTCGGGATGCCCTTGCTTTTTAAGGCTTTTGCTAGCTGTTTTTCCTGAGTGGAAGTCGTCACATTGTTAAAACTATAGTAAGCTTGATAGTTTTTCTGAGTATTCTTGTGGCCACAAGCCATAAGTAATAGGCAGCAAGCAATGATTAGTAGAGGGAATTTGATACGCATCTATTGGAATTCTTTCTTTTGTCTATTAACTTTAACATTTTAGTATAGAATAGCCAACTGTGTCAAGATTTCTGACGTAAAAAAGCACCCATAAGGGTACTTGAGGTTGAGATTGATTAAGATGCAGGTGCGTAAGTACTTTGGACGTTGTAATGACGTTTGAAGAAGTATTTGGCAACACCAGCTATGACGCCAATGATAAGGATTGTAATTGGTGAAAGACCAGGGTTGAGGTAGCTTGGAAGAAGGGCTGTAAGACTAAAGAGAGCAAACCATGCAATAAAAGAGAGTGTGATGACGGTCATGCTGAACCACCATTTTGGACGTTCTTCTTTTGGTTTGTTATTGTGACGGTAGATGTAGTGATAAGGGGTATACATAGCAAGGCCTCCAATGAATGACACTGAAAGAAGGGTTGTGAGGCCGTAGCTAGTTTGTGTACCTGAGAAACCAAAGATAGCGTTCATGATAGCAACGATGGCTAGAAGGAAGAGTGAGGTATCAAGCCACATCTTCCAAGGAGTTTTATCTGTTTCTGGCACTTCTTTGTTAGGCTTACCAGTTTCAGGTTTTTGGTGTTTTTCAGGAGAGAAACTAGCTGCCCAAACAGTTGGAGCACCAAGGAGTCCACGTCCTGTAATTCCTTTTTTCTGATTTTCGATAAGTTCAGGAATGACATTGCCAAGAATGTCTTTGATTTCTTGGTCTGATTTACCATCTTTGATGAGTTGGTTAGTTGCGATGTGGATAAATTCTTGGTTTTTCTTGGTGAGTTTTTGGATGTCCATGAGATGACCTTTCGATAAATAGTATTATTTTTTAGTTTTGTAGTTTAGGGAAAAGAAGAGGCTCTATGTTAGAACCATTTTTTCCTGATAAAGTAGATAACAACGCAGGATGACCCGAAGGCTGCCATAAAGAAGATGACCCAAAAGGCGTTATCTAAATCGTTTAGTGGCATAGAATTGTTTTTAAAGTTCATACCGTAGGCGGAGAAGATAACGGTTGGGATATCCAGAGCCATAGTCATGAGAGCGAGTGTTTTCATGATTGTGTTCTGGTTATTGCCGATGATAGAGGCAGAGGTTTCAGCCATGGCATTCAAGACATTTTCATAGATGCCTGCCATCTCAATGGCCTGTTGGGTTTCAACCAGAGTATCTTCCAAGAGATCCTCGTCCTCGATATATTTCTTCAAGCTAGAGGCGTTACCTGTTAGTTTTTTGACAATTCGCTCATTCATTTTAAGTGAGGCTTTTAGGTAGACAATGGATTTTTCCAATTCCATCATGTCAATCAAGTGCTCGTTTTTAGTCGCATTTTCCAACTGAGCTTCCAATTTATCGCTCTGGCGGTCGATAGAGCGTAGGGCAGTTAGGTAAAGTTGAGCATTGCGATAGAGAATCTGAAAGACAAAACGGGTCTTCATGAAGGTGTAGAAGTTACGTACACGGTGGTTGAGGAAGTTATCCATGAGACTAATGTCCTCAAGACAAGTAGTAACAACCACCTCATCGGTAACGATGATACCCAATGGAATAGTGACGTAGTAGCTTTTGTTATTACGCTCTTCATGGGTTGGGACGTCGACCAGAATTAGGGTGTAGTCATCTTCGACATCGATACGTGAAGTTTCTTCCACGTCCAGAGGGGCGCGGAGGTCTTGAATATCAATGTTAAACCGTTCTGTGACCTTCATGGCTTCTTCTTGGGAAGGGTTCACCAAATGAATCCAAGCACCAGGCTCGAATGTTTCAATTTCTTTGAATTCTTTTCCGGTGGATAAGAACATTTGTTTCAATGGGAACCCCTCCTTCGTCATTAAGTAAGCGCTAGCGTCTTGATTATAAAAGGATTTGTAGAATCGCTTTTAAGTCCAATAAACACTGCTCTTAGCTTTTTTAGTGCTGTCAAATGAGGCTTGGGATGATGTTCCTTGCCTTTTTTAGACACTCCACCATTATACTACATTTGAAACATTTTTGGGCTGGATAAATTGAAATTTTGTTATAATTATGAGAGAAAGTCGGGATGGATTTTCCATCCGTCTGTAGAAAGGAGCGGCAGTAGCTTTTGGGCTAGGGCCTCTTAAAAATATGCAAGATAAGTTAGTGATTCATGGAGCAAGAGCTCACAATTTAAAAAATATCGATGTGGAGATTCCGCGTGATAAACTGGTGGTGGTGACGGGATTGTCAGGTTCTGGTAAGTCTTCTTTGGCCTTTGATACCATCTATGCAGAGGGGCAACGTCGTTATGTGGAAAGTCTCTCAGCCTATGCCCGCCAGTTTTTGGGAAATATGGAGAAACCTGATGTGGACTCGATTGATGGTTTGAGTCCTGCCATCTCTATTGACCAGAAAACAACAAGCAAAAACCCTCGTTCGACGGTCGGAACGGCAACAGAGATTAATGACTATCTTCGTCTCCTGTATGCACGTGTGGGTGTCCCTTATTGTCCTAATGGTCATGGAGCCATTCAGTCGTCCTCTGTAGAACAGATTGTGGACGAGGTTCTAGCTCTTCCTGAGCGTACGCGTATGCAGATTTTAGCGCCAATTGTTCGTCGTAGAAAAGGGCAACACAAGGCTGTTTTTGAGCGTGTACAAAAGGACGGTTATGTTCGTGTTCGTGTAGATGGTGAGATTTACGATGTCACAGAAGTGCCAGAGTTGTCTAAGTCTAAGATGCATAATATCGAAGTGGTTGTGGACCGCTTGGTGAATAAGGATGGTATCCGTAGTCGTCTCTTTGATTCGGTTGAGGCGGCCCTACGTTTAGCAGATGGCTACTTGATTGTGGACACCATGGATGATAATGAGCTGCTTTACTCAGAACATTATTCTTGTCCGGTTTGTGGCTTCACAGTGCCAGAGTTGGAGCCCCGTCTCTTTTCATTCAATGCGCCATTTGGCTCTTGTCCGACCTGTGATGGTTTGGGTAATAAACTGGAAGTTGATATGGATTTGGTTATCCCTGATGCTAGTAAAACCTTGCGTGAAGGTGCTCTGGCGCCTTGGAATCCTATTTCGTCCAACTATTATCCAGCTATGCTTGAGCAGGCCATGGAGCAGTTCGGCGTGGATATGGATACGCCATTTGAAGATCTTAAAAAAGAAGAACAAGATTTGATTCTCTACGGATCTGGGGATCGTGAATTCCATTTCCATTATGTTAATGATTTTGGTGGGGTGCGTGATATTGACATTCCTTTTGAAGGGGTTGTGACTAATATCAATCGTCGCTATCACGAGACCAATAGTGATTTCACTCGCAATGTCATGCGAGGTTATATGAATGAGCTGTCATGTCCAACTTGTCATGGCTATCGTCTTAACGAAGCAGCACTCTCGGTTCGTGTTGGTGGCGAGAATGGCCTAAATATTGGTCAAATTTCTGATTTGTCTATTTCAGATCATCTTCAGGCAATCGATAGCCTTGAATTGGGGGAAAATGAAGGAATGATTGCCCGTCCAATTATCAAAGAAATCAAGGATCGCTTGACTTTCCTAAATAATGTAGGACTCAATTATTTGACCCTCTCTCGTATGGCCGGTACCCTTTCAGGTGGTGAGAGTCAGCGTATCCGTTTGGCGACACAGATTGGCTCTAACCTTTCTGGAGTCCTTTATGTTTTGGATGAGCCTTCTATTGGGCTTCATCAGCGTGACAATGATCGCTTGATTTCAAGTCTTAAAAAGATGCGTGACCTTGGCAATACCTTGATTGTGGTGGAGCATGATGAAGATACCATGCGTGAGGCTGACTGGCTTATCGATGTGGGACCAGGTGCTGGTGCTTTTGGTGGACAAATCATGGCCTCAGGAACTCCAGAGGAAGTGGCTAAGAACAAGAAATCAATTACTGGGCAATATTTGTCGGGTGTTAAATCAATTCCTGTACCGACAGAACGCCGTGTAGGTAATGGTCGTTTCATCGAGGTTAAGGGTGCTAGTGAAAATAACCTTAAAAATGTATCTGTCAAATTTCCACTTGGAAAGTTGATTGCAGTGACAGGTGTTTCTGGTTCTGGAAAATCGACTTTGGTTAATGGTATTCTCAAGAAAAAGATTGCCCAAGAGCTGAATCGAAACAGTGAGAAACCTGGAAAACACAAAGCAGTGACAGGAATCGAGCATATCGAGCGCTTGATTGACATTGACCAGAGTCCAATCGGACGTACACCTCGTTCTAATCCGGCGACTTACACAGGCGTCTTTGACGATATTCGTGATCTTTTTGCCCAAACCAATGAGGCCAAAATTCGAGGTTACAAGAAGGGGCGTTTCTCTTTCAATGTCAAGGGTGGCCGTTGTGAAGCCTGCTCTGGTGACGGCATTATCAAGATTGAGATGCACTTCCTACCTGATGTTTATGTTCCTTGTGAGGTTTGCCATGGCACACGCTATAATTCTGAGACTTTAGAAGTTCGTTATAAAGGGAAAAATATCGCGGATATTCTGGATATGACAGTTGATGACGCGGTTGACTTCTTTGCGGTTATTCCTAAGATTGCTCGTAAGGTGCAGACGATCAAGGATGTGGGGCTCGGGTATGTGACCTTGGGACAACCAGCAACAACCCTCTCAGGTGGTGAAGCTCAACGTATGAAACTGGCTAGTGAGTTGCACAAACGCTCTACTGGGAAGTCTTTCTACATTCTCGATGAACCGACTACTGGTCTCCATACAGATGACATTGCACGTCTTTTGAAGGTGCTTCAGCGTTTTGCGGACGATGGCAACACTGTTCTCGTGATTGAGCACAATCTGGATGTTATCAAGACCGCAGACCATATTATTGATTTGGGTCCTGAAGGCGGTGTCGGTGGAGGTACCATCGTAGCTACAGGGACTCCAGAGGAAGTAGCAGCTGTTCCAGAAAGCTACACAGGACAATATCTGAAAGAAAAATTGATATAAAGGAAAAAGGCTCTTTGAGTCTTTTTTTGCTTTAGGCTGGTTTAAGTTGAGCTTGCTATTCTATGGTTAAGAAAAAACATACAGGAGTCAGACTATGGTTAAAAAGCGTTTTTTTATAGGCTTTAATGGTATTCTTCTAGCCCTATTTCTAGATATTTGTCTATTGATTAGCATCCGTACAGTGGATCATCATGGCCATTTTCAATCAGCAACAGATAAATGGGAAACTTTGCTTTATGTTTTAGGAATTTATTTTAGTTTTCTCCTTTTTGAAGTGATATTTTATCTGATTCTGAAACACCGTAGAAATAAACAAGTTTTGGAACAGGTCTTATAGAGGCCTGGATTTTTGTGTTCAGAGATAGTGACATTTATGTCACTATTTTTTTGAAAAGAGGGAACTTATAATGACCTTATACCCAAATCCACTAGGTCTTTGAATAGTCCAAGAGGTTATTGCTGTATTTATTTTTGAAAAGAAAGGAGAAATAAGAATGCGAACTAAGGTATATGGTGAAGAGCTCACTGCTGAAACGTTAGAAAATGTCACAGGGGGTGATTTTGTATCTAGACCTCAAACCTTACCTGAACGATTGGGTTGGAATAGATGGTGGTTGAAAAGAAAATACCCTTATGGTGATTAAAAGTTACCATGAGTACCAAATATGGGAAAGAGTAATATGGATAAACAGAAAAATAATCTTATTAGAAGCTTAAGTATTGTTATCGTGATTGTCTGGCTATTTATTGTGATGATAAATGCTACGCTAAGTTTCACCGAAGGCGTTGCCTTTATTGACCATTGTCTCGTCTGGTCAACACTTTCGCTAGCTTTCTCTTTGTTTGCTCTTAGAGTAGCGGGTAAGGACAAGGAGAAATGATTTTCTCTGTTGATTGCTATAGTCTCAGATTGAGTTTATATACTTAGCCTTTTCTTTTTGTCTTTAATTCTATGGAATGGTGACATTTATGTCACTATTTTTTATCTTGTTAAGCTCTTATAATGAAGTCATAGCTTGGACTTAGTAGCTAAGAGCTGGTGAGAGAGCTAATTTTAGAATTTTATTTAGAAAGGAGCTTTGTGATGTTAGAAGAAAAACAATTATTTACGGTGTTGTCCAATGATGATTTAGAGCAAATCAGTGGTGGTTTCAATCCAGTTAAATATGGTAAGTACGTTATTAACGAATTTGTAAAAGGTTTTCGTCAAGCGTGGTAGGTAGTCGAAGTCAATGAAATAAAGAATAGGAGAGAACATGAAAAATACATTTCAAAAAATTGATATTAAAGATTTAGCAATTGTAGTTGGTGGAAGTATTTACTCATCTGTAGGATATGGAGTCGGAGTAGTTACTCACACGGTTTATGATTTTGGTCGTGGATTTGTAGATGGATTTAGAGGTTAAGGGAAAATGTATATGGATACAATGATGATGGATAAATTTGATTCTTTAACCTTTGATAAGCTTTCTGAAATTGTTGGGGGAAATGTAGCATATGACATTGGTTATGGAGTTGGACAAGTAAGTTATATTGCAGTTGAGATTTTAAAACTGAGAAAAATAAGATAGCAGATTATTAAATAACTCTTATTTTCATGAGAGTTAAAAAGAATAAGCGTTATAAGTTTTCATCGTCCAAGTGAACTATTCACTTGGATGTTAAAGATTTATATTAGAAATATATTTAAACAAAGAAAGGTAAATACATGACAGTGCTAGCGGTGAAAGGCTTAACCTATAGTTTTGGAAAGCAAACCGTCTTGGATAATATCTCGTTCACGTTAGAGAAGGGGGATATTGCCGGTTTGATTGGTAATAATGGTGCAGGGAAGACGACCCTGATGAAACTAGTTTCAGGTATTTTGGCAGGAACCAAGGATATTATTGACTTAAAAACAAAAACTGTAGGAGCCTTGATTGAAGCTCCAGCCCTATATCCTAACATGACTGTTGAAGCAAACCTTAAATTTTATTGTAAATTGTACAGTAAGGATTATGCGTTGATTGATCGTTATAAGGACGAGTTGGAGGTTGCAGCCTATCTTAAACGCAAGGCTTCCAAATTGTCTTTGGGAATGAAGCAACGTGTGGGGTTGTTTATCGCCTTAATTGCTTCAGATGAACTCATCCTTCTTGATGAGCCTACAAATGGTCTGGACCCTAATGGAATCAACAGTCTCCTCACATTAATTAAAAAGTTAGCTAAAAATCATGGTCTAACCTTTATTATCTCAAGTCATATCCTGTCTAATCTTGAACAGGTTTGTACGAAAAACTATTTGTTGAAGAATCATAAGCTGATTTACTTAGATGATAGTGATAATGTCAAATACAAGATTTATACTGAGGATTTAAGTTTGAAGTCATTAATGTCCCTATTCAAATTAAATGCTCTACCTTTTGAACGACAAAAGCATGACATCTTAGTCAAAGGATTGGCAGCTGTTAAGCAGGTTATGGATCGGGAGGGAATTCCTTTTACTTATGAAAAAGAAGGATTAAGTGAGGTGCTATTCAATGAAAAGTAAATTGAGAACCGTATTTTTAAAGCAGGAATGTATGACAAGGAGCGTTTTTGTTTGTCTTGGATTGGTAGCCTTGATTGGTGCAATTGTAATCTTATGTGATGGCTATAAGGGAGACTACCTTGGGCCATCTGCGATTATTGCCAGTTATTCCTTTATCGTGGATATCGTCTTTGCTTATCTAGCAGTATCTAGTCTTGGACGAGAATTTCAGAATCGAACAATTAATATGATTCGGGTGTCCTCCTTATCTGGACGCGAGGTTATTCTTCGAAAACTCTTAAGTTTCCTTGTGTTGTCTATAGTCGCTGCTACTATTTTGGTTTTGGAGTTGGCCTTCTACAAGTATTCTGTGCAACATGTAGATTTTCCTTTGTGGGATTATATTAGACACATCTATATTGATTTCCTAGTCTATGGAGCCTTTATTTATATGGTTTCCTCCTTACTTGTCTTGTTTGTAAAAAATACCTTAACTGCCTTTGTAACGGCTTATTTTGGAGTAACAGGAATGACTTTCTTCACGCTCTATTTGGCTAGTTTAGGGGATACCATGACTAAGCTGATGACTTATGTGCCATTTAGTTTTATGCGAGCAGTCTTTACTAGTGGTCAAGAGTTCTTTAATCTTCGCGAAGCCCTTGTTTTGTTTGTTTGGACTTTGGTTTTGCTCCTTTTTATGCCAACTATCTACGAAAAGCGAGCCTTTGTGTAATGCTAATAAAGTCAGAGTTTGATCTGGCTTTTTCTTTATGACCTCAAAAAAACAAGCTAAAATGTCAATTTAATCCTTTAAAATCTGAAAATTTGGTATAATTAACCTAAAATACCAAAGGAGTAATTCATAATGCAACGTAGACTTGAACGATTTGATGCCAAACTTGCCCAATCAGGCCTTGATGCCTTGTTGGTGACAGGACAAAACAATATTTATTATTTGACAGATTTCTGGGGGACAAATGCGACTGTCTTCATCACTAAGAATCGTCGCCTCTTCTTAACCGATTCACGTTATACCCTCATTGCCAAACAATCCGTGCATGGCTTTGATATTATCGAAAGTAAGGACCCACTTAAGGATATTGTTAAAATTATCGAGGCTGATAAACTGGAAACAATCGGATTTGATAATCAGGTATCATTTGCCTACTATCAAGGTCTTCAAGCGATTTTTGAAGGCTACACTTTATCACCACAAAGCAACTTCATGGAAGAGTTGCGTATGATCAAGGACGAAAAAGAATTGGCAACTATCCGTAGGGCTTGTTCTATCTCAGACCGTGCCTTTACAGATGTACTTGATTTTATTAAACCAGGTCAAACAACAGAACTACAAGTGGCAAACTTCCTAGATTTCCGTATGCGTGAGTACGGAGCTTCAGGGGTTTCCTTTGAGTCTATCATTGCTTCAGGTTACCGTTCTGCTATGCCTCATGGGGTTGCTTCAGAAAAGGTTATCCAATCTGGTGAAACCTTAACGATGGACTTTGGTTGCTACTACAACCACTACGTTAGCGATATGACTCGTACTATCCATATTGGTGACACCACTGATGAGGAGCGTGAAATTTATGATATCGTTCTACGTTCTAACCAGGCCTTGATTGACGCAGCTAAGGCTGGTATGACACGTCGTGACTATGATAAGGTTGCGCGTGATGTTATTGTCGAAGCGGGGTACGGTGACTACTTTACACATGGTATTGGACATGGTATCGGTCTTGACATTCACGAGATTCCTTACTTTGGTAACTCTGATGAGACTATCGAAGCTGGTATGGTCTTGACGGACGAGCCAGGTGTTTATTTGGCTGATAAATACGGTGTTCGTATCGAAGATGACATCATTATCACAGAAAATGGTTGTGAATTGATTACCCTTGCGCCTAAGGAATTGATTGTTCTCTAAGATTTGGAGGAATACTTTATGCCAAACCGTTTATCTTGGCAAGATTATTTTATGGCTAATGCAGAGCTGATTTCTAAGCGTTCTACGTGTGACCGTGCCTTTGTTGGAGCTGTTTTAGTTAAGGACAAGCGTATTATCGCTACAGGTTATAATGGCGGAGTTTCTGAGACTGATAACTGTAACGAAGTAGGCCACTATATGGAAGATGGTCATTGTATTCGTACGGTACACGCAGAGATGAATGCCCTTATTCAATGTGCCAAAGAGGGGATTTCTACCAAAAATACAGAGATTTATGTGACTCATTTTCCTTGTATCAACTGCACCAAAGCTCTCTTGCAAGCTGGTATTGTTAAGATTACATACAAGGCCAATTATAGGCCCCATCCCTTTGCGATTGAATTGATGGAACAAAAAGGCGTTTCTTATTTGCAACATGATGTTCCAGAGGTTCACTTAGGAATGGATGACTAGCTTGTTCTTTGAAAAAAGCCTGAGGATTGGGCTTGAATCTATAAAACATTTGAGCCATGCTATCATTTATGGTAAAATAAACTGATAATAATTTTTTACAAAGAGGTATTTAATAATGATTGAAGCAAGTAAACTCCGTGCGGGTATGACTTTCGTAACTAACGATGGCAAATTGATCAAAGTTCTTGAAGCTAGCCACCACAAACCTGGTAAAGGTAACACAATCATGCGTATGAAATTGCGTGATGTTCGCTCAGGTTCAACTTTTGATACTAGCTATCGTCCAGAAGAAAAATTTGAACAAGCAATCATCGAAACAGTACCAGCACAATACTTGTACCAAATGGATGATACTGCATACTTCATGAACACTGAAACATATGACCAATATGAAATCCCAGTAGCCAACGTTCAAGAAGAATTGAAATTTATCCTTGAAAACTCAGACGTAAAAATCCAATTCTACGGAACAGAAGTTATTGGTGTTCAAGTTCCAACAACTGTTGAATTGACTGTTACTGAAACACAACCATCTATCAAAGGTGCAACAGTTACAGGTTCAGGTAAACCTGCAACACTTGAAACTGGTCTTGTGGTTAACGTTCCAGACTTTATCGAAGCTGGTCAAAAATTGGTTATCAACACAGCTGAAGGTACTTACGTATCACGTGCCTAAGCCCAACTAAGTCTTTCAAACCACTGGTTTGAAGGCTTTATTTTCCAAACTAACGGAAAGGAAACATGCGATGACTACAGAAAATATCGGTGAAATTGTAATTGCCCCTCGCGTGCTCGAAGTGATTACAGGTATCGCTGCAACTAAAGTGGAAGGTGTTTACGCCCTTCAAAATAAAAATGTTACGGATAGTCTCAGCAAAACAAGCTTGGGACGTGGTGTTTACCTCCGAACAGAAGAAGATGGTACTGTAAATGCTGATATCTACGTCTCACTTCAGTATGGGGTTAACGTACCAGCGGTTTCAATTGAAATTCAAAAGGCTGTTAAAGCAGCTGTCTATGATATGGCAGAAGTGGCAATTTCAGAAGTCAATGTTCACGTTGAATCTATTGTTACTGAAAAGTCACAAAAACCAGACTTGGCTGAATTGTTTAACGAGGATTTTTTGAATGACTAATATCTTTAAAGATTCACGTCGTGACCTTCGTGAGCGTGCTTTTCAAACGCTTTTTGCCCTTGAATTTGGTGGAGAAGCTCTGGAACAAGCACTTTTCGCTTACACTTATGACAAGCCAATTGACGAAGAAACTGAAGTTGATGTACCAGCCTTTCTCCTTAGCCTGGTAACAGGTGTCCGTGAAGAGTTGGCCCAACTTGATAGTCAAATTGAAGAAAAGTTGAAAGAGAGTTGGAGCCTCTCACGTTTGATTGTGACAGATCGTACTCTCCTTCGTTTGGGACTTTATGAAATCACGTCATTTGAAGAAACACCAGGACGTGTAGCTATTAACGAAATCATTGAAATCGCTAAAAAATATTCTGATGAAACATCTGCTAAGTTCATTAATGGTGTACTTAGTCAGTTTGTGACAGATGAAGCATAAGCAAAAGAAGTTGAGCCTTGTTTCAACTTCTTTTTTTCTACAAATGTAACAAGAAAAAAGTCGCAAGCGGAGATTTCTTGCGACTTTCATTTTTGTGACTTTAAGTCCGTTTCGCTCCGA